>JAUMVH010000040.1 GCA_030530245.1 Ruminococcus sp. | reverse complement strand
TGCCCCGAACTTCGTTCGGGGTGCGCAAATTCTTTATAAAATATGGAATTTGCGCATCACATTTCTTGATGTCAAGCTCATTTTGCCCTAAAGGGCAAAACAAAGTGCAAGAAAAATTATAAAAGCTATTTTTTCTTGCACTTTGACAACTCAAGAATGCCTTTTTAAAGCTGTAAAAGGCATTTTTGAGTTGTTGAGCAGACATTAATAATGATTAGATATACCAATTTGTGGTACATAAGGAGGTTTAAACTATGAAATGTTTATCATGCGGCTTTGAGTTCGATGACGACGCGGTTTATTGCAGTCAGTGCGGTAAGAAGATAGAGCTTCCCGCCGCCGCCGCGGAGCTTGCCGAGACGGTCACGGAGACCGCTTCCGAGGTGAAGGAGGACTTCATCGAGGCTGCGGCTGAGCCTGTGGAGACTGTGGAAAAGCTCGCCGACAAGGCTGAGGATAAGGTCGCGGACTTCATAGCCGATATCAAGGACGATACCGCTGAGGAGCCCTTCCCCGCGGCTGTGCTCACCGACTCCGATGACACCGTAGCCGCTATAGATGAGGTGCTCGAGGCGCTCAACTCAACGGCTGAGCCCGCCGCTGAGGAAATAAAGGATACCGCTGAGTCCTTCACCGATAAGGTCGAGGACACGGTCGGGAGCTTCGCTGATAAGGCGAAGGATAAGGCTGAAAGCTTTGCCGATAAGGTAGAGGATAAGGCTGAGGCTGCAAAGGAAGCTGTAGAGGAAAAGGCAGAGGAGGTAAAGGAGGAGGTCGCTCCGCCCGAGCCGCCCGTCAGTGACGTGAAGCCGCTTAAAAAGCGCGAGAAGCCGAAGTTTGAGTCGGCTCCCGCAGAGACAGCCGCGGCTGCGGCAGCCGCTCCGCTCTATACGCAGAGCGCGATAGGCGGCAGCACTCAGCAGCAGGGGAATGCTCCGCAGTTCGAGCAGCAGCAGCCCTACGCTCCCTATAACGAGCAGTATGCCGCTCCCGCTCCCGCAGACGAGGAGCCTGCCGCTCCCACAAAGGTAGGCGCGCTGCGCGTGTCGTTCGCGGGCTTCATCGCCATTCTCACGATAATCTTCCTCACGCTCGTCAGCCTGCTGTTCTGCCTGAGAATAGGCGCTTCGGGCGATGTGCTCAGGAACCGCACCAAGAATATGAACATCAATACCGTCCTCGATGCCGACCTCGGCAAGCGCTCGCTCTCCGATACTATCTACAACGAGTCGGGCTTCGGCACGGCTACGGACGGTCAGATAAGCAAGTCTGATTTCAGGGCTTACCTTGCCAAGACGAACCTACTCGAGTATACGGGCGATTTCGTCAAGGACTACGCCGACTACTTCATCGAGGGCGACATCGGTGACCCCTCCGTCAACGCTAACGATATGGCTGAGTTCTTCATTCAGAACTCCGACGTCGCCGACGAGAGCTTCGATTATCAGCTCAAGACGTCCGACTACAATAAGATACGCACCACGCTCGAGCTCAAGGACACCGCCGACCACTTCTCCATCGACAAGTGGAGCAAAAAGGCACACTTCGACCTCGGCAACCTCAACTTCGTATTCTCGTACGTGACGCTCGGTATCATACTCGGGCTCGTCATCGTGCTGCTCGTGTGGATAGCCGTCATCGTCGACGGCAGAGGCAAGCACATCGTCGGTATGTACGGCAGCATTTTCTCGTGCAGCGGCGGTATCGTCTTCCTCGTGGGACTCGCGGCGGTCGCGGGTACTGCTATCGCCCACATCATCACGGGCTGGTTCATCTTCTACCTCTGCGCGTCGCTGCTGCTCCCGTTCGGTGCTCTCGCACTCGGCGTGGGTGCGGTCGAGTTCATTCTCGGCTTCATCTTCAAGCGTATCAGACGCGGTATCAGGAACTCCGACAAGAGAAACAAGGCAGTTGAAAAGGCTCTTATGGGCGTGTGAAAAAAAGGACGGCTTAGCCGTCCTTTTTTAGATGCAAGAGGTAAGAGGCAAGAGGCAAGATGTAGGGGCGCACCCATGTGTGCGCCCGAAAAAACGGCGAACTAATGGGCGGGCGCTCGGAAAGCGCCCCTACAAAAAAAGCAGGCTTTTTTGAAGCCTGCTTTTCGTTGTTTATTAGTCGTTCTTCTTGTCTTTCTTGTCCCTCTTCTCGTTGCCCTTCCACCATGACCATGTTACAGGTGCTACGAAGAGCGATGAGTAAGTACCCGAGATAAGACCTGCCATGAGCGGTACGGAGAAGCTGAGAAGCGAATTGTAGCCGCTTATGAGTACCACTATCGTTACTACCAGCATTGTGCCGATGGTCGTGATAGAGGTTCTTATCGAACGTGTGAGCGACTGCGAGCAGCCCGTGTTGATGAGCTCGTTCAGCGATGCCTTTGGCATGAGCGTTCTGTTTTCACGGATTCTGTCGTAGATTACGATGGTGTTGTTTATCGAATAACCCAGTATCGTGAGGATAACCGCTACGATGTTCGAGTTGAACTCGAAGCCGCAGATGATAGATACCGCAAGTGCTGCGAAGATATCGTGGCAGAGCGCGAATATCGAGCACACACCTGCCGACCAGCCGCCTATCTTGCTGAATCGTATCGCGATGTAGATGATGATTATCACCGCTGCGAATACCATTGCGAGCAGGCACTTCAGCAGGAATTCACGTCCCGAAGAAGGGCTTACGTCGTTGGAATCGAAGAGCTCGAGCTCGTTATCGGGGAACGCCGCGCGCAGGTTCTCGGTCAGCTCGTGCTGTCCGTCTGCGTTGAGTCCCTCGTTGGACGTGAACGAGACAGTTATCTGATAGCCCTCGGAATCGAGGCTCTCGCCGCGTCTTACGTTTACGTTTGAATCAACGAGCTTCTCTACCTCTGACTTTACGTCGTCGGTGCTGAGGTCGCCCGTGTAGGAGTAGGTCAGCATCGTGCCGCCCTTGAACTCTATCGCGAACTTTACGCCTCTGATGAGTGCTCCTAAAAGAAGCGCTGCAATTACGCATATCGCGATGATGAGTATCATTTTCTTCTTGGAACAGAAGTCGTATACCTTTCCTGTTGTTACAGGAGCAGCTGTGTTTGTCTTTTTCTTGCTCACTTCTGATCACCTCCGTAAAGCTTTCTGTTCGTCACAAGCTTGGAAAGTGAAGTGACCATTAGTCTCGAAGCGAATACTCCGAAGATGAAGTTGCATATTACACCTGCGAGGAGCGTGAAGCCGAATGAGTATACAACGCCCTCGGCAGTTGCGCCGAACATGAAGAATATCGTTCTGTTGAGTATCTTCGAGAAGAAGCTCGAAGGTACGCCGAACGCACCCATGAGTATGATAGCGATGATAACGTTTGTGATGTTACCGTCGAGGATAGCTGTGAACGCTCTCTTGTAGGCTACGTTGATAGCAGAGTCGAGCGACTTGCCCGAGCGGAGCTCTTCCTTGATACGCTCGCCTGTGATGATATTTGCGTCAACGCCCATACCTACCGCGAGGATGATACCTGCGATACCGGGGATAGTGAGCGTAGAGCCCGGCTGGAAGCCGAACCAGCCTGTTACTGCCGCGATAGAGCCTGCTACCTGTCCGATAAGAGCTATTACTGCTACAAAGCCGGGGATACGGTAGAGAACTATCATATATACCGCGATGAGTGCGAATGCTATGTATGCCGCAAGCAGGATAGCGTCGAGCGAGCCCTCACCCATTGTAGGCGAGATGGTCTTGAAGCTCTTTGTCTCTATCTTGAAGGGAAGCGCACCCGAATTTATCTGGTTTGCGAGCTTCCTTGCGGATTCGCTTGTGAAATTACCTGTGATGACAGCGTTTCCGTTCGTGATCGCGTTGTTTACGGTAGGAGCGGATATCATTGTGCTGTCCATCCATATCGAGATGGGAGTGGATGTGCCTGCGAGCTCTGATGTGGCGTCGCCAAACTTGCTCTTGCCCGAGTTGTTGAGATTGAGGGTAACTACCCACTCGAGGTTGCCGTAGCTGTCGGGCTGCTGGGTGTAGCCTGCGGACTCGATATCGCCGCCGCTTATTACCAACTCGCCTGTGGGAGTGATATTGCCCTCCTCATCGGTATCGTAATCCGAGCCCTTTCTGAAGGTGAGCTCTGCCATCTCGCCGAGCTCCTTAACGGCTGCCTCGGGGTCGAAGTTGCTCTCGCCCGCCTGCCACGGGAAACGTACGATGATTCTGTCGCTCTTTCCGTCGCTGTAGAGCTCGTTGTCGTTGATACCGAGCGATGCGAGACGAGTCTTGATTACCTCCGTCGCAGCCTCGAGCTGCTCGTCGGTAGCGTCGTAATCGCCCGCAGGTGCGAAGGTAACGTCAACGCCGCCCTTGATGTCGATTCCGAGACGGATATCGTCTACGCCCTTTACTACCGTCGTCTTGTTGTCACCGTAGAAATAGTCAAATCCTGTGACAGCCGAAACGGCAAACAGCGCGATCAAAGCAACGACGATGAAGAAAGTGGATCTGCCGGTCTTTTTCACGGTCATGTGCCTCCTATTACTTATGAACGTCCTGAGCCCTTTTTCAGTGCCCGACGCCTTGATATTTACACGGAAACGGGGCAAACGATGACCTCGGTGCGAGTCTCCGCGACAATTACAATTATTGTACTATATTTCAAGAAAAAAGTCAAGTATATTGGAATATAAATGCCCATATTTCTTAAATATGCACAAGTTATCCTGCGTTCAATAATGCATTATGCATAATTAAAGCCGTTAGCCTTTAGCTATGTAGGGGCTGCCTTTGGCAGCCCGTGGGTATCGAAACGCAATGCGGGCGGCGAAACGCCGCCCCTGCAATGTTAAATGTGTTGGGTGGGACGCCGAGGGCGGCGTCCCCTACAATGGTCGATGTTAACGTTATTGTGTAGGGGCGAGTTCCGCTCGCCCGTCCGTAACGCCTGTTGCTGGCGGGCGCTCGGAAAGCGCCCCTGCAATAATTCCGAAATCCGAATTATTTGAAGTGCTTCTGCGATATTTTCAGGCGGTTCATCGCGCGGTTGAGGGCTGCCTGCGTCTCGTAGTACTCGCGTATGCTCTGCTTCTGACGCATCTGCTCCTCCGCACGCTCGCGTGCCTCCTCGGCGCGTTTGATGTCTATCTCCTCGGGAAGCTCGCATGAGTCCGCGAGTATTACCGCCCTGTCGGGCATTATCTGTATGAAGCCCTCAGATATCGCGGCGTAGTGCCACTCGCCGTCTGTCATATATTTCAGCTCGCCCGTCGGGAGTGACGTTACAAGCGGCTCGTGCCCCGGGAGGATTCCGAGAAGTCCGTCTATCGCGGTTATGACAAGGTGCTCGACATCGCCCTTGAAGAATATCCTGTCAGTGGCGATTATCTCAAGATAGAACGTCTTTGCCATAGGCTCACTCTCCGTCTCCTATCTGCTTGGCTTTTGCAAGCACGTCGTCTATCGTTCCCGCCATGAGGAACGCCGCCTCGGGGTATTTGTCCATCTCGCCCTCGATTATCGCGCGGAAGCCCTCTATCGTGTCCTTGAGCGGGACGTATTTGCCCTTGAGTCCTGTGAAGTTCTCGGCTACGTTGAACGGCTGGGACAGGAATTTCTGTATTTTTCTTGCGCGGTATACCGTCTGCTTGTCCTCCTCGCTGAGCTCCTCCATTCCGAGGATAGCGATGATGTCCTGAAGCTCCTTGTACTTTTGCAGGAGCTCCTGAGTGCGGCGCGCGACGTAGTAGTGGTCCTCGCCGACTATCTCGGGCTCGAGGATACGCGAGTTCGACTCGAGCGGGTCGACCGCGGGATATATGCCCTGCTCGACTATCTTACGCGACAAAACCGTCGTGGCGTCGAGGTGGGCGAATGTGATAGCAGGTGCGGGGTCGGTGAGGTCGTCGGCGGGGACATATACTGCCTGAACCGACGTGATAGAGCCGTTCTTCGTGGAGGTGATACGCTCCTGCAGCTCGCCTACCTCGGTAGCCAGCGTCGGCTGGTAGCCAACGGCTGACGGCATACGTCCGAGCAGAGCCGATACCTCCGAGCCTGCCTGCACGTAGCGGAAGATGTTGTCGATGAAGAGCAGGACGTCCTTGTGCTCGCGGTCGCGGAAATACTCCGCCATGGTGAGTCCCGTCTGTGCCACTCTCATTCGCGAGCCCGGCGGCTCGTTCATCTGACCGAATACGAGCGTTGTCTTGTTGATTACGCCCGATTCCTGCATCTCGTTCCACAGGTCGTTGCCCTCGCGCGAACGCTCGCCGACGCCCGTGAATATCGAGTAGCCGCCGTGCTCGGTCGCGATGTTGCGGATAAGCTCCTGTATGAGGACGGTCTTGCCGACGCCTGCGCCGCCGAAAAGTCCTATCTTACCGCCCTTTGCGTAGGGCGCGATGAGGTCGATTACCTTTATGCCCGTCTCGAGTATCTCGACAACGGGGCTCTGCTCCTGAAACGACGGAGCCTTGCGGTGTATGCCCCACATCTCCTCGGTCTTGACCTCGCCCTTCTTGTCGATGGGCTCGCCGAGGACGTTGAACATTCGTCCGAGCGTCTCCTCGCCTACGGGCACCTGTATGCACGAGCCCGTCGCGGTGACCTCCATATTCTTGCTGAGTCCCTCACTCGTGGCGAGCATGATACAGCGCACCGTGTGGTTGCCCATATGCTGGGCTACCTCCATTACGCGGCGCCTGCCGTCTACCTCGACCGTGAGCGCGTCCCTTATCATCGGGAGCTTCCCCGCGGGGAACTCAACGTCTATAACAGGTCCGATGACCTGCGTTATCTTGCCTTTTTCCATGGTTTTCTCCTTTTTATAGAGAAGATGTTGAATGTAGTTCTGTAGGGGGCGATGCCCACATCGCCCCGCCGAATAAGTGCAATTAAACTCGGGCTGATGTGGGCATCAGCCCCTACATTTGGTCGATTACACATTTCTGTAGGGGCGCATTCCGTGCGCCCGACAACAAATCCGTGGAGTACGGGCGAGCGGAACTCGCCCTTACATTCGGTTGTATGCGGTTCGTGCGGATATTGGCAGGGTCATTTGTTGAGCGATGCCGCGCCGCCGCAGACCTCCGTTATCTCCTGCGTTATCGCAGCCTGACGTGCGCGGTTGTACATCAGCGACAGGTCGTGTATCATTTCCTTGGCGCTGTTCGTTGCCGCGTCCATTGCCGTCATTCGCGAGTGCTGCTCACAGCAGAACGCCTCTACCATCGCGCCGTAGATGATGCCCTTCGCGTAGTTCGGTATCAGGTACTCCATTACCTTCTCGGGCGACGGCAGGAACGCCGCCTTCGGCAGCTTCTTCATCGTGCCGTCGGGAGCCTTGCCGAAATGCCGCCTCTCGAACGGCAGCAGCCGCACCGTGCGGGTCTCCTGTAGATTCGAGTTTATCATGTCCGTGTAGAGCACGTATACCTCGTCGAGCTCATGCTGCTCGAACTTGTCTATCACGCGCTCGGCTATCTCCCTTGCGCGGTAGAGAGTCGGGTTCTGCGTGGTGTACAGGAACTCGCCGTCTACTGCGGCGTTTCCGCCCGAATTCATTCGGCGCTGGAAGTACATTCGCCCTACCTGTCCGATGACGAAGAGGTAGCAGTTGTCGATGTCGGGAGCCTCAGCGAGCGTCTTTTCCGCGTATCTGAGGATATTGTGGTTGTAGCTTCCGCAGAGTCCCTTGTCCGCCGTTATGACGATATAGCCCTTTTTGCGCTTCTCGTCGGGTATGTCCGAGCGCCTGTCGAAGAAGAGCTGGCGGGTGTGGGGAGTGTGCTCGAGCACGCTCTCGATAGTCTCCTGCAATTTATAGAAGTAGGGCTCGGTCGAATCGAGCGCCTTTCTCGCCTTTTTCAGCTTTGACGAGGATATGAGGTACATCGCGTTCGTTATCTTGAGTATCTGCTGTATGCTCGCTATCCTCTCGCGTATCTCTCTGATATTGGGCATAAGCTCACCCCTTACTCCTCGAACGCCGTAACGATGCGCTCGATACGCTCGCCGAGGTCGTCCGTCATGACCTTGTTCTCCTCTATCTCGGAGATGATGTCCTGTCCGTAGGACTCGATGTACGTCATAAGGTCGTTTACGTAGTCCCTGAGCTCCGAGAGGTCGGTGTATTCAAAGAGCCCGTGCTGTGCCGCGTAGAGCAGTATTACCTGCTTATAATGCGGCATGGGGTTGTAGAGCGGCTGTTTCAGGAGCTCGGTGAGCATACGTCCGTGGGCGAGGAGCTCCGCCGTGGACTGGTCGAGCTCCGACGAGAACTGCGTGAATATCTCCATCTCCTTGAACTGGGCGAGGTCGATACGCAGATTGCCTGCCGCCTTCTTCATCGCCTTGGTCTGAGCCGCGCCGCCTACTCGCGATACGGAAAGTCCGTAGTTTACGGCGGGACGCTGGCCCGAATTGAACAGCTCGCTCTCGAGGAATATCTGTCCGTCGGTGATGGAGATGACGTTTGTCGGGATATATGCCGATATATCGCCCGCGAGCGTCTCGATTATCGGGAGCGCGGTCAGCGAGCCGCCGCCGTGCGCCTCGTCGAGTCGGCTCGAGCGCTCGAGCAGTCGCGAGTGCAGATAGAATACGTCTCCGGGGTATGCCTCACGTCCCGGGGGACGGTGCAGCAGCAGCGACATCGCGCGGTAGGCTACGGCGTGCTTGGAGAGGTCGTCGTACACGATGAGGACGTCCTTGCCCTGTGACATGAAGTATTCAGCCATAGCTGTGCCCGAATAGGGGGCGATGTACTGGAAGGGCGCGGGGTCGCTCGCGGAAGCGCATACCACGACCGTATACGGCATGGCTCCGAACTTCTTGAGCATATTCACGACCTGCGCGACCGTCGAGGACTTCTGTCCTATCGCGACGTATACGCAGATGACGTCCTTGCCCTTCTGATTTATGATAGTATCAATGGCGATGGAGGTCTTGCCCGTCTGTCGGTCGCCGATGATGAGCTCACGCTGACCTCTGCCTATCGGGAACATCGAGTCGATAGCGAGGATACCCGTCTGAAGCGGCACGCTTACGGGCTGGCGCTCGATAACACCGGGAGCCTCGCGCTCAATCGGGAAGTAATCGTCCGCGCGGATAGGTCCGACGCCGTCGATAGGCGCGCCGAGCGCGTCAACTACGCGTCCGAGGAGCTCGTCGCTCACGCCTATGCCTGCCCTCTTGCCTGTGCGTACTACCGTCGAGCCCTCGGAGAGTCCCGCGTCGTCGCCGAGAAGCACGACGCCGACCGACTTCTCCTCGAGGTTCTGCACGATGCCGCGTATGCCCGTCTCGAACTCTACGAGCTCGCCGTACATTACGCCGCTCATGCCGTAGACCGTCGCGATCCCGTCGCCGAGCCTCGTAACGAAGCCCGTCTCGGTCGCGCCCGTCCTGACCTCGAAGTCCTTGACCTCGGTCTTGAGCACCGATATGATATCGCCCGACGAGAGCTTCTCCTTGCCGCTCTCTGCGACCTCCGCCGCCTTTGTCTGCATGAGGTCGCGCATTGAGCGCAGGCTCGTGCGGTAGCTTCGGTCGTACTCGACGTCGCCTGCATTGAGGATAAAGCCGCCGATGATGTCGGGGTCGTGTCTGTATTCTATGTCAACGTCGTCCTTGATGAACTTCTCCATCAGGAACTTGCGCAGGTCAGCCTGCTGGGACTCCGTAAGCGGCGTAACATAGCGCACTACCGCCTTTATGCTGCCCTGCTTCTCGAGGAGCACTGCCTCGTATTCCTCGAATATCTCGCCGAGCTCACCTACTGCGCCGTCGCGGACTGCCGCCGACATGAAGCGCTCGAGCGTTTCGGGGAAGAGCTGTCTGATTATATTGTGCTTCTCGTCGCCTGTTACGAGGGGGTTCGAGAGCGTATCCGCGACGTCGGGACAGGTCTCGATGACCGTCTTTGCCTTTATTATGTCCTCGCGCGATATATCGCGGCGGACGAGCTCCTTGACGAGAGCCTTATCGGTATCTTTCATTGCCTGTCACCCTCCTCCGAAAGGAACTCGTCGACAAGCTTCCTGTTCTTTTCGTCGTCGAGGTTGGCGCCGACTATCTTCGATGCGGCTTCGATAGCGAGGTCCGCTATCTGCGACTGCGCCTGCTGGAGCACGCGGCGGCGCTCGTTCTCGATGGTCTCGCTCGCAGAGCTTACTATCTCGTCAGCCTCCTCGTGCGACTTCTGTATGATATTCGAGCGCTCGGTCTCGGCGTCGTCGTGAGCCTTCATTATGATGCGGCTCGCCTCCTCCTTCGCCTCGCTTATCGTATCCGAGTACTG
Source organism: Ruminococcus sp. (assembly GCA_030530245.1). GTDB lineage: Bacteria > Bacillota > Clostridia > Oscillospirales > Ruminococcaceae > Ruminococcus. The sequence goes on along the minus strand of JAUMVH010000040.1, from coordinate 6,781 downwards.
CTGGCGGAGCTCCTCTGCCTCCTGCTTTGCCTTCTCGGCGTCGTCGATGTCCTTCTGTATCGACTGTGTCCTCTCGTTCATCGCCTTCCTTATCGGCTTGAAGAGGAATATCCTGAGCAGCAGGAAGAGTATGAGGACGTTTGCGACCGCCTCAACTATGCTCCAGAATTCAAATTTAAGCATTGTTTGCCCTCCTTATGTGGAATTTGCTCCGATTTATTTGCTTCCGAGCATTATGATTATAAGGAGCGCTATTACGAAGCCGTAAACAGCGGTAGCCTCTGCGAGCGCACAGCCGATGATGAGCGATGTTCTTATGTCGCCCTTAGCCTCGGGCTGGCGGGCTATCGACTCGGTAGCCTTGGCTGTCGCGATTCCTATTCCTATGCCTGCGCCTATGCCCGTGAGTACGGCAACTGCGGCGCCCAATGCGATGATTCCCATTTTCATGTACCTCCGTGTATGTATTTATTACTTGCTTCCGAGCATTATGATGATGAGGAGCGCTATTACGAAGCCGTAAACAGCGGTAGCCTCCGCGAGTGCACAGCCGATGATGAGCGATGTTCTTATGTCGCCCTTAGCCTCGGGCTGGCGGGCTATCGACTCGGTAGCCTTGGCTGTCGCGATTCCTATTCCTATGCCTGCGCCTATGCCCGTGAGTACGGCAACTGCGGCGCCCAATGCGATGATTCCCATATGTATTTACCTCCGTGATCTGACTTTTTTCAGTTTTTTCCCGCCGTGCTCTTCCTCCTCCATAGCCTCGGTCATATACAGCGTGGTGAGGAATACGAATATATAAGCCTGAAGGAGTCCGTCGAAAATGTCGAAATACAGGCTGAATATAACAGGCACACCTATCGCGGGAATGCCTATGACGGCCGTGAAGACGAGCTTGATGAGCTCCATTACGACGAATGCGCCGAGTATGTTTCCGAAAAGTCGCATACACAGCGACAGCGGACGCGTGATAAGGTCGAGTACGTTTATCGGGTTGAGGAAGCTCTTCAGCCATTTCAGCGGGCCCTTCTCTATGATGAACGCCAGCTGAACGAATATTATCGCCATACCCGCAAGCGCCGCCGTGACGTTGATGTCCTTCGTCGGCGGTACGAAGCCGAACAAGCCCATGAGGTTCGCGAACGCAAGGTAGATTATCAGCGTCTCGAGGAAGGGGAGGTACTTCCTGCCCTTATCTCCGAGAATATCGAGAAACAGCTTATCCAGCCAGCTTATAATGCCCTCTATCATGCACTGCTTGCCCGTCGGGACCTTTTTCAGCTTGTGGGTCAGTATTATTGACAGCAGCACGATAACAGCCATTATTATCCAAGTTACCACACATGATTCCGCGATGGGGATATCGAGACCTCCCAGATGAAGCGTAAACGCGGTATGGTTGTCCATTCCTTCCATCAGCTCTTCTGCCATGATAACACCTTCTTTCTTCCTTGAAATAAGAAACGGAGACAGCCTGTGTGCATATCTCCGTTGACACGTCAGTAATAGCGGTATGCAGATATTCCGTATCGGACCGCTCTCCGATACTTATATAATATAACAAAACTTTAACAAAGTCAAGCCTTTTGCGGTAATTTACGGTAATTTTTCACCTTTCAGCCCTCGGTGTCGCCCTGAGCGAGCGTCATCGCCCTGTTGAGGCGTTCTACCGCGCTCGTGTTGAGCTTGTCCGACAGCCTCAGACGGTCGAGCTCCTTCTTGAAGGCGGCGAGCTCCTCCGCTAATTTCCGCATGACCTCGGTGTTGTGCAGCTGCTTCTCCTCGAGAGCGCACACCCTCACGATGAGGTCGTTTATGTTCGCCGCGAGAGCTTCGTTCGCGGCGTTCTGCTTTTCGCCGAAGTCGGTAAGCTTCTCGCCCGACTTGAATACCCCGACCTTTTCGTGTCCGTCGAAGGTATGCATTTTTTCGTTCGTCAGTTTGATATCAGACAATTTGTTCACTCCCTCTTCTGCAAGTTATGGCGGGTCTGTTATACGCCCAGTGATGTCCCGTAGTTGCCGAGCTTTGCCCTCCACCAGCCGAGCGTGTCGCTGATGGTCTGCTCCATCGTTATCTCCGCCTGCCAGCCCGTATCAGCCTGTATCTGCGAGACGTCGGGCTCGATTATCGGGATATCCGAGGCTCTCATGCGGGCGGGGTCCTGCGTGACGGTGATGTCTGCGTCCGAGAGGCTCAGTGCTGTGTCGAGGATGTACTGTATCTCCACAGCCCTGCCGCGCCCGATGTTGTAAACTCTGCCGCTCACGCCCTTTTCCGCGAGCAGGCGGTACGCCCTCACCACATCGCGGACGTCCGTGAAATCGCGCATTGCCGAGAGGTTGCCCACCTTCATCTCGGGCGGACGCATTCCGCGCTCTATTTCCGCTATCTGTCGGCAGAAATCCGATATCACGAAGATGTCGCTCTGTGCGGGTCCCGAGTGGTTGAATGCGCGCACCATCACGATGTCTGTTTTGTATGCGCGGACGTATATGCGGCTTATCATCTCCTGACAAGCCTTCGTCGCGGCGTAGATGTTGCCGGGGTTTAGGGGCTCGTCCTCGCGCAGAGGGCAGGCGCCCTCCCTGATGAAGCCGTACTCCTCGCCCGTGCCTATCATTATCAGGCGTATGCCCTGCTTTTCGGCGGCGCGCACCGCCTCCAGCACGTTTATCGAGCCCACGACGTTGATGTTAGCGGTGAGCTGCGGCTTCTTCCACGACACCGCCACCGAGCTCTGCGCCGCGAGGTGGAATATCACGTCGGGCGCGACCTCCGCTATCAGCGCGGAGATGTCCTCGGCGTTCATTATATCGAGCGTGTGCGCGGAGCAGCTCTCCTTTATCGTTTCAGACGGCAGGCAGGTCGCGTGCACCTCCGCGCCCGCCGCGGCGAGCTCGCGGATAAGGTAGGCTCCCACGAAGCCCGCTCCGCCGATTATCAATGCTTTCATAGTGTGTCCTCGCTTTTTGGTGGAATAAAGGTTCTATACGGCAAATGCTCCGAAAGGGGCGGACGCCCGAAGGGCGCCCCTACAGGGGGCTTGTTGAAGCCGCCTTTGTAGGGGCTGCCTCCGGCAGTCCTCACATTTTACAGCAAAGCCTCGTACAGCCGCTTGATGATATCCTTTTCGTTGAAGTCGTGCGCTGCGCGGTAGGCGGCGTTTTTGCCGAGCTTGTCGCGCAGGGGCTTGTCCTCCGCGAGCCTGTTTATCGCCGCGGCGAGCGCCTTCGGTGACGACGGCGGGACTGTCAGTCCCGTCACGCCGTGCAGGCTCACGTGCGGCACTCCCGACGGGAGCGACGTGTTTATCACGGGCTTGCCGTAGACCATAGCCTCGAGCTGCACTATCCCGAACGCCTCGCTCTTCACGACCGACGGGAGCACGAAGATATCGCAGTCCGCGTACGCCTGCCTGAGCTCGTCGTCGGGCAGGAAGCCGAGAAAATGCACCCGCTCCGAGAGCCCGTGCGTGTCGGCGTAGCGCCTGAGACTCTCCTCAAGCTGACCCGTTCCCGCGATGAAGAGCTCGCACCCGCGCACGTTTCGGAATGCGCGCAGGAGCACGTCCACGCCCTTGTAGTAGACGAGCCTGCCCGTGAAGAAGACCTTTACGGCGCTCCTGTCGGTGAGCTTCTCCGTCAGGAAGGGCTTGCGCTCAATGGCGAGATATTGCTCGGGGTCGATACCGTAGGGGAGTATGCGGCACTTTTCGCGGAACTGCGGCAGTACGTCCGAGCCGTCGATGTGCCCCTGAGTCGCCACGAATATAATGTCCGCGCGCCTCAGCAGGTACATCATGAACGGGCGGTAGAAGAGCATGAGCTTCTTCTGCTTCACGACGTCGCTGTGCCACGACACCGCCACCTTGCCCCTGTAGCCCGACACCAGCAGAGCCGCGTCCGCAAGCGGGAAGGGCACGTTGATGTGGACTGCGTCGGCGCTCCTTGCCATTTTACGGAACAGGTACACGAACGACAGCGACAGCGGGCACGAAAAATACGTCCCGAGGCTGCTCGCGCGCGTCAGCTCCACGCCGTTCACGCGCTCGTGCACCGTAGCTCCTCTGCCTTCGCGGCAGACGAGGGTGCGGACCTCTGCGCCGAACTGTCCCAGCTCCTCCGAATACTGCCTCACAAGGCTCTCGATACCGCCAATGTGCGGGTAATACGCCTTGTTTACCTCCAGCACCTCAAACCGCTTGCCCATCAGTTTGCGAGCCCGTTCTCGTGGCAGTAGTCCAAAACGTACTTCTGCATATCTATACCTGCCGCCTTGCCGAGGTCCATCAGCTCGAGCGACCAGTCGATGAAGCTTTGGTCGGATTCGAGGGTGTTCGTCGTGAGGCGCTGAACGAACTCGGGGATGTACTTCTCCATCTCCATGCGGAACTCGTTCTCTGCCGTGAGAAAGCCCGAGAAGTCCTGCTCCTGCGGCTTCTCTGCCTCGTTTATCTCTTTGTCCTTTATCTCTTCGCTCATTTATATCAGCTCCTTGTATATTTCGTATAGCATTTCCGCCGAAGCGTCCCATGTGAACTGCTTCGCGCGCTCGCGTCCGCGGACTGACAGCTCGCGGCGGAGCTCCCCGTCGCTGTAGAGCTTCTCCAGCCCGTCCGCTATGCTCTCCTCGGAGTATGCGTCGCATATGACCGCGCAGTCGCCCGTCACCTCGGGGAGCGAAGCCGCGTCGGAGGCGAGCACGGGTACTCCGCTCGCCATTGCCTCAAGCGGCGGCATTCCGAAGCCCTCGTATATCGACGGGAACACAAATGCCAGTGCTCCGCACATGAGGGGGGTCATGTCCTCGGCGGGGACGTACTTCGTGAAGATGACCTGCTCCGTCAGTCCGAGCTCCGTCACGCGTGCGAATATGCCGTCGTACAGCCAGCCCTTGCCGCCCGCGAGGACGAGCTTGGGCGCGTCCTTATGCCGCAAGCAGAAGATGTGGTACGCCGTGATGAGGCGTTCGAGGTTCTTGCGGGGCTCTATCGTGCCGACGTAGAGGAAGTATTCGCCCTCTATCCCCAGCGACTCCTTGACCTGCGGGATACGCTCGGGCTCGGTGCAGGGGCGGAACCTGTCAAGGTCGACTCCGCACGGCACTACGCGTATCTTGCTCTCGTGCTTCGGGAAGTATTTGATTATCTCGCGCTTCGAGAACTCCGAGTCCGTGACTATCATATCCGCCCGCTTCATGGACTTTTTCAGCCCCATGTTCAGCATGAGCTTGGTGCGTCCGCGGACGGTCTCGGGGAACGCCTTGTAGACCATATCGTGGACGGTGACTACCGTGCGCCCGTGTACTCCCGGCGGGACGATGTAGTTGAAAAAGTGCGATATATCGGCTTCCTTGCCAAAGAAGAAGCTGTACGGGAACGGCACGAACGTCGTCGCGGCACGGTACATATAGCCCGAGAAGTGCACGAGCTTGGTGCCGATGTTGTCGCCCTTGAAGGGCGCTATCCGCTCGAGCTTGATGTGGTCGTCGGTGCGCGAGAAGAAGTTGTAGGTGTACTTGTTCTCGGGGTGCAGGCGAGCCATTGCCATAGTCTGTCCCGCCTCGCACCAGCCTATGCCCGTGATACGGTCGCTGATGAGCGGTATTGCGTCAAATGCGATATTCAATCTGTTTCCTGCTTTCGTAAATGTAAGCGCCGCCGCAGCTGCGGCGGCGTCAGTGTGTGTAATGGATATATCCGACGATACAATATACCGTCACTGCCGCAAGTGCGATAACGAGCAGCTTTGCGCCTTTTTTCGGGCGGCGTATGAAATACAGTACCAGTCCCGCGGCAAGGAGAGCCGCGAACGAGAGCGGCAGGATAATATCAAAAAACAGCTTCATTTCAGCTTTTCTTCTATCTGCTCCTCGAGCCGGGCAATGTAGTCGTCGGTATCCTTCACAGAAAAGCCCTGCTTGCCGAAAAGACCGCCCTTTTCTCTTCTCAGCTCGACTGCCTCCGCTGCCTTCAGACCTGCATTAAGCTGTTCCTGCGGAACGCCGCCCTGCTCGAGCATCATGAGGACAGCATTCAGCGTATCGAGCTTTGTGAGAACGTCGGTCTTATTGTAGCCGCCCTTCTCGCCTCTCAGCACCTCGTGCCTCATCGGGTCATCGAACCAATCGCTCATACTCAGCCTGCTATCTCCCTGACCTTTATCTCCTTGCTCACGCGCTCAAGGTCGTTCTTTACCATGCGCTCAACGAGCTCGGAGAAGCTTATCTCGCGCTTCCAGCCGAGCACCTTCTCAGCCTTTGCGGGGTCGCCGAGGAGTATGTCCACCTCTGCGGGGCGGAAGAACTTCTTGTTCACCTTTACTATGGTCTTGCCCGTGGCCTTGTCGATGCCGACCTCGTCTACGCCCTCGCCCTGCCACTCGACGTCGATGCCGACGTGCTTGAAGGCGGTCTCAACGAACTCGCGGACAGTTCTCGTCTCGTTCGTAGCGATAACGTAATCGTCGGGCTTGTCCTGCTGTAACATCAGCCACATCGCGCGCACGTAGTCCTTGGAGTGTCCCCAGTCGCGCTTGGAGTCCATATTTCCGAGCTCCACGCAGTCCTGCACGCCGAGCTTGATACGCGCTACGGCGTCGGTTATCTTGCGGGTCACGAACTCTATGCCGCGGCGCTCGGACTCGTGGTTGAAGAGGATTCCCGAGCACGCGAACATCCCGTAGCTCTCGCGGTAATTCTTCGTTATCCAGTGACCGTACAGCTTCGCTACGCCGTAGGGGCTTCTCGGGTAGAAGGGGGTCGTCTCCTTCTGCGG
>JAUMVH010000039.1:14792-17094 GCA_030530245.1 Ruminococcus sp. | reverse complement strand
GCGCAGTAAGTTTTTTGTTTTCTAATAATCTTTCTTGTATCCTTAAACGCTATATAACTCGAAAAAGTTGTTGACATAGTCGGGATTATGTGATAATATATAATGATTTGAAGGTTTCAAATGGTAGGTATGGGATAATAGTATCAAAAGGAGTGCTGTTTATGCCTGAATTTGAATATGTAAGCAAAAGAGAAGCTCAACCAATAAAAAATGAAGTTATTGCTCTCATCAAAAAAGTGCAAGATTATGTAAGGAATTATTTTACCCTTGATTATAGGTTTGTTGGCAGTTCAAGCAGAAATATGATTACCCGAGAGAAAAACGGGAATAAAGGATTCGACTTCGATGTAAATCTGATACCAAACGTCTATAATGATGAATACACTGCTGCAGAAATAGCAAAAATAATATTTAATGCTATCCAACAATGTATGAGAAAATACGGTTATACTAAAATTGAAGATTCAACAAGCGTCATTACCATAAAAGTAATAGAAAAGAAGAATAGTATAATAGAGCATAGCTGCGACTTTGCAATAATACGACCTCTAAGTGACGGTAAAGAGCAATATATTCGATTCTTAAAAATGAGTTCATTCAGTCCTCAATACTGTTACCGTTGGGAATTACGAGGCGGAGATTATCATATAGCTGGTAAACTTCAATGGATAATAGATAACAACCTAAATCAGTTACTTCGTGACCGCTATCTAATAAATAAAAATCATAACTACATACAAGCCAAGAAGTCAAGAGCTATTTTTGCTGAAACAGTTAACAATATCTACAATGAATACAGCAATTGTATCCGACCATTAAGATATCCATTGTATTAAAGCCATATAATTCTAATTCTGATTATACAGTTTTGAGGAAATAATGTCAATATTTGCAATTACCAACGCACTCCCGTATGCAATACCTTATCAACGTTTGTTGAGTAAAGCTTGGACGATTAGTTTTTACAATATTCACATTAATCTTTAACACTTAAACAAGGAAAAGCCGGATCTGCAGATTCGGCTTTTTTTCTTACGCATTTGCTCCCAAATCGTCCACAGCGGCTTTCTTCCTGTCGGCAGGAGTAGTTTGCTGCCCTGACCTCGACCTCGTCAAAAACTGGCTCACAAAACGCTGATATCAATGCTATCGCTGTTTTCGAGAACAATAAAAGGGCTCGATCCTTGTGTTTTCACATTTCGTGAAAAGCACTAAAACCGAGTCCGAAACTTTGTATACAATTTTTCATCGGCAAAATCGAGATTTGCCTGTATTTCGACCTTTAGAGAGGACTGAATTTGCTCTTTTGAGAGTTCAAGTCCTTACACATGGCTAAAATAGCCCAATGTCATCTATGAAAATCGAAGTAAATTTTTCGAGATTTGAGTAGCAAAAAAGCCCGATAATTCGGGCTTTTCGGTCGATGTCATCTATTTTGTCGACTAAACATGGCAGGGGCAGAAGGACTTGAACCCTCGGCACGCGGTTTTGGAGACCGCTGCTCTACCAACTGAGCTATACCCCTAAATCGTATTGACAACAATAATATTATATCAGAATTGGAGGGAGGTGTCAATAGCGGGGAAATATTTTTATAATTTAACTATATTTGTGTTGCTTACAGTTGCAATTTTCCGCACAAAATGGTATAATGTATGTACTAACTGTTCACGGAGATGATACTATGCTGCGACCCTACGAGCGCGCTGTTTACTACTACGAGACGGACAAAATGGGAATAATGCACCACTCGAACTACATAAGGATATTTGAGGAAACGCGCGTGCACTTCCTTGGCGAGGCGGGGATGCCGTTCACTGAGATAGAGGCGCAGGGCATACTCATGCCCGTACTGTCGGTGGAGTGCAGCTACCTTCGCCCGCTGAGGTTCGGGGACAGCTTTTCAGTGAGTTTTCGTATAACGGGATTCAACGGCGTTAAGCTGTTTGTTGAGTACACGGTGACGAACAAGGCTACAGGCGAGGTCTGCGCGGTGGGGAAGTCCTCGCACTGCTTCACGGACACGGAGCTCCGTCCCGTGCGGACAAAGGCAAAGTATCCCGCGATATACAGCATATTTGCTGACAATATGGACTGAGCGCTCCCGAAAAGTCCTAAACAGTTGCTTTTTTTGCAAATATATGGTATACTATTAGCACATACTATCCGAACGAAAAGGAGAGAACACTATGGCAATAACAGAAGCAGTAGAAAACTACCTTGAAACGATACTTATCCTTTCAAAGGCACAGCCTGACGTACACGCTATTGACATATGCTCATACCTCGGCTATTCGCGCCC
>JAUMVH010000039.1:0-14782 GCA_030530245.1 Ruminococcus sp. | reverse complement strand
AGATGAAGGAGGAGGGGCTCGTGAACGTCGACGGCGACAACCACATAACGCTGACCGACGCGGGCAGGTCTGTAGCCGAAAGGATATACGACCGCCACACCACACTCTCGGAGCTTTTCATGTTCCTCGGAGTGAAGAAGGACCAGGCGCTCGAGGACGCGTGCAAGATAGAGCACGACCTCTCCGACGAGACCTACACCCTGCTGAAAGCGCATTATCTGAAGCTTGTCGGAGGCAAAAATGACTGATTTTGAACGTTTCCGCAAGGAAGCACCTGTTTTTGAATACAAGTCCTGCACCGTGTCGGAGACCGACGCCACGGTCGAGGTGGATTACGTCTTCTCCATCGTAGGAGTCGCCGATTTCCACGCAGGCTGGAGCTTCCCCCGCCTCGACGGCTTCTCAGTGGAGGGCGACCTCACGTTCGAGAGGCTCGCATTCTCGCTGGGCATGGCGGAGGCAGTGAGCTACTGGAAGGCGACCTGCTCGCCGGTTATGCGCGTGGAGTGCGGCTCGCTCGACGAGGAGCAGATACGCTGGTGGAAGAAGCTGTACTTTCTCGGACTCGGCGAATTCTTCTACGTGAACGGCATAACGACCGACATCGACTCATTCATGGACATACAGTGCAGCAGCAGCTTCACCTGCACTTCCGAGACTGAGCGCGCGCCGCTCGGCGGCTGTCTCGTACCGATAGGCGGCGGAAAGGACTCCGCGCTCACGCTCGAGACTCTCACGCAGGCGGGCATGGAATGCCGCTGCTACTCGATAAACAAGCGCAGCTCCATCACAGGAACAGTCCTCGCGGCGGGACTGCCCGAGAGCGCGCTCATCACCGCAAAACGCCGTTTCGACCGCTCGCTCGTCGACCTCAACAGCAAGGGCTACCTCAACGGTCACACGCCGTTCTCGTCGGTGGTGGCATTCTCCGCGGAGATAACCGCCTACCTTAACCGCCTGCGCTACATCGTCCTCTCGAACGAGGACAGCGCCAACGAGAGCACAGTCGCGGGACAGAACGTCAACCACCAGTACTCCAAGAGCTTCGAGTTCGAGCAGGACTTCCACAGCTACGAGGAGAAATACCTGAAAACGGGGATATACTATTTCAGCTTTCTGCGCCCGCTCTCGGAGTATCAGATAGCGAAGATGTTCGTGAGCCACAGGAAGTACCTGCCCGTGTTCAGGAGCTGCAACTTCGGCAGCAAGGTCTCGCCCGACATATGGTGCGGCGAGTGCCCGAAGTGCCTGTTCGTGAGCCTGATACTCTCCCCCTTCCTCAGCTTTGAGGAGCTCGCGGGGATATTCGGCAGGGATATGCTCTCCGACGAGGCTATGACGGACTATTTCTTCGAGCTCGCGGGACAGTCCGAGCACAAGCCCTTCGAGTGCGTGGGCAGTATCGACGAGGTGAACCTCGCGGTGACGCTCGCCATACGCAATGTCGAAAACAGCGGCACGGAGCTCCCGCTGCTGCTGAAAAAATACAAGGACGCGGGACTGTATCACCCAGAGACCGCCGACGCGATAAATGCGTCATACTGCGACAGATACAGCGCGGCGAATCTGCTCCCGCCTGAATTTGAAACAATACTGAAAAAAGAAATGGAGCGACTCCTTTGAATAACTTTGCAGACCATTTAAGCTCCCTCACCGAGGGAAAAAGCGTGTGCATACTCGGCTTCGGCAGAGAGGGCAGGTCGACCTACGCAATGCTCACAAAGCACTGCAAGCCCTCGTCGCTGGCGATAGCCGACCTCAACAACATCGACCGCGAAGCCGCGGGCATAAGCGACGGCGTGGAGCTCATCTGCGGCGACGCCTATCAGGAGTGCCTCGACCGCTTCGATATCGTCTTCAAGAGCCCCGGGATCGTGCTCGACACCTCGCCTGCCGACCTTAAATGCGCCGTCACATCGGAGACGCAGGTCTTCTTCGAGGTCTTCCGCGAGCAGATAATCGGTATCACAGGCACGAAGGGCAAGAGCACCGTCACCTCGATGATATACCATATCCTCAAGGAGTCGGGCAAGGACGCCTACATCGCAGGAAATATCGGCATACCCGTATTCGACATCGCCGAGAAGATAACGGACGAGAGCATCATCGTCTGTGAGCTCTCGTGCCACCAGCTCGAATATATGACCGTCTCCCCTGCCACGGCGATATTCCTCAATCTATACGAGGAGCACCTCGACCACTACGGCTCGATGGAGAAGTACTACGAGGCGAAGAAGAACATCTACCTCCACCAGCAGAAGCACGACACGCTGCTGATAAACTCGGAGATAGCGCCCGAGAGCAGCCCCGCGTACGTCTACACCATTTCGAGTACCGACCCGAGCGCGGACATCTTCGTCTCCGACGGCAGGATAACGCGTCCGGGCGAGGAGTACGAGATACCCACGGACAACATCAAGCTCCTCGGCATACACAACCACTACAACATCGCAGTCGCGCACTTCATCACGACCTTCTACGTCGACGAGAAGCAGTTCACGACTGCGCTCTGCACGTTTGACCCGCTCGCACATCGGCTTGAATACTTCGGCACATTCAAGGGCATACGCTGGTACGACGACTCGATATCCACCGCCTGCGCGACGGCTATCGAAGCCGTAAAGAGCGTCCCCGAGGCGGCGACCGTCCTCATCGGCGGCATGGACAGGGGTATCGACTACACACCGCTCGTGGAATTCCTCGCGCACACGGACGTGAACGTGATATGCATGGAGGCTTCGGGCAAGCGCGTATTTGATATGCTCCTATCCGCGGACGTGGAAAACGAGACGCGCATTCACTACGTATCGCACCTTCCCGAGGCTGTAAAGCTCGCCGCAGAGATAACCCCCGAGGGCAGGAGCTGCGTGCTCTCCCCTGCCGCCGCAAGCTACGGCATATTCAAGAATTTCGAGGAGCGCGGCGACGTATTCAAGTCGCTGGTCAAGGCGTTATAAGTATCAATCGCGGCGGAAAACTCCCGCCGCTTTTTTCTACAGCGCGAACATCGGGTTCCAAGGGACTGGTCCCTTGGCAGAGTCCAGAGACAGCGTCTCTGGCGGGGCGTGGGGCAGAGCCCCAAACCCGAAGGGCGCTCTGAGAGGGGATGAATTCAAAAACAGTCCAGTGGACTGTTTTTGAAGAGGGGAGGCTCTGCAAGAGAGAGCCTCCCCTTCTGCCGTTTCGTATTTGTATGCCCGCGGAATCATTCCGCGCAAAAAATCTTGCGCCCATAAATAAAAGCTCTCCGCAAAGGAGAGCTTTTCGTTTACTTGAAAAGTATGATTATCAGCTGCTCGACGAGCACGACCGAGATGAGCGCCACGGGGTAGGTCGCGGCGTACGCGGAGGCGACGTCCTCCGTGCCCGCAGTGCTGATGAGCGTACCGAGCGCGGGGGTCGAGGTCATACCGCCCGTAATGGAGCCGAGGTTGTTGAGGAGGTTGAGCTTGAGCACGAACTTCGCAAAGAAGAAGCCGATTATCATCGGGACGATGGTCATTATCATGCCGTAGAGGAAGTACACGGGCTGGAAATACTCCGCAAACTTCGCACCGCCCGAGATACCCGCACCGATGAGGAAGAACATGAGTCCGAGCTCGCGGAAGACCTTGAGAGTGGTGTCCTTAGGCATTATGCTCACCCTGCCGATACGTCCGAAATGGCCGAATATCAGCGATACGAGCAGGCAGCCGCCCGTCGTGGAGAGCGAGAAATTCTTGAACTTGAGCGAGCCGATGATGATACCGAGAACAGCAGCCGCCGCGAAGGGCATGATACCGAAGTCGTCCATGTGAATGAGCTTCTTGTCGGACTTCATCTGCTTTGCCTTCTTCTCCTTTGCGGTGAGGAGCTCGCGCTCCTTCGCCATATCAGCCTTCATTATCTTCGGCACGAGCTGAACGAAGAGCACGACTCCGAGCACGCCGAAGATATAGGCGATACCGTAGCCGACCGATACCGCGCTCTCGAACTCGCTCGCGGCGTCCTTAGCCGCAGAGAAGCCGGGGGTACTCGTGAGGGCTCCCGAGAGCAGACCCGCCATAAGCGCCGTAAATTCGCCGCTTTGGAGGTCTGTGAAGTTCCTGCCGACGTAGATACAGCCCATGCAGGCGAGTCCGCTGCTGCCGATGATGATGACGGCGAGCAGTACGTACGACTTGAAGTTCTTCTTGAAGTTGCCGAAGAAGTTGGGACCCGCGATAAAGCCGACCGCCGTAACGAAGAGGATAAGTCCGACCTGATCGACGATCTTCAGAGCCGAGTCAACGAAGGTGACGTGGTCGACGACGTTGCCGACCTCGTCCTTGACGCCGACGAGGAGCTGCTGCGTGAGCTGCTCATGGAAGATGCAGCCGTAGAGGAGGGCGACGATGAAAACGCCCGCAGTACCGAGGGAGATCCCCTTGATAGTCACTCTTCCGAGGACATAGCCCAGCGCCGCGATGACGAGCACCGAGAGCATGAGGAAGGTGACGCTCTGGATGGTTAGTATTCCATCGAATAATTCCATTTATTACACTTTCTTTCTAATTATATCGTGACAACGGGACACCGTGAACTCTCATCGGTGTCCCGCAAATTATTACTTGGACTTTCTTGCGTAATGGGGCAGAAGCATAGGTGAAGCCGCACCGCTTGCCGCGCCTGCCGCCTCGAGCTCCTTGTTGAAGCGGTCGATGTGGTCGAGGGTGAGCTTGGCGGGAGTATCAGTGCCCTTAGCCTTAGCGGCGGCGTTGATACCCGCATTTCTGCCGAAGACGATAACGTCGAGGAGCGAGTTGCCCATGAGACGGTTCCTGCCGTGGATACCGCCCGCGACCTCGCCTGCCGCATAGAGGTTCTCAACGTCGGTAGCGCAGTCGTCGGAGATATTGAGTCCGCCGTTCTGGTAGTGGAGAGTCGGGTACACGAGGATAGGCTCCTTGCGGATATCTATGCCGTACTTGCCGAACATACGCATCATCGCAGGGATACGCTTCTCGATTGTGCCCTCACCGTGTATGAGCTCTATCATCGGAGTATCGAGCCACAGCGCCTTGCCGAGGTTGGTCTCGACGCCCTTGCCGCGCTCCGTGCACTCGCGTATAATGGAAGCCGCAGTAACGTCGCGGGTCTCGAGGGGGTGCATGAAGACGTCGCCGTCGATGTTGACGAGCTTGGCTCCGAGCGAGCGCACCTTCTCGGTAACGAGCGCGCCGAATATCTGCTCGGGGTAGCCCGTACCCGTGGGGTGGTACTGGAGCGTATCCGCGTAGAGCAGGCTCGCGCCGACTCTGTAGCCGAGGATAAGACCGTCAGCCGTCGCGCCGTAGTGATTGGAGGTCGGGAAGCCCTGATAGTGCAGACGACCCGCACCGCCCGTAGCGATGATAACAGTCTTTGCGCGCGCCACGAGAAGCTCCTTGGTCTCCATATTCATCAGGACAGCACCTGCCGCCCTGCCGTTTTCGTCGAGGATTATCTCGACCGCCGCCGTGAAGTCGATAACGGGGATACCGCGGTTGATGACCTCGTCGCGGAGGGTACGCATTATCTCAGCGCCCGAGTAGTCCTTCGCCGCGTGCATACGCTTGCGGGAGGTACCGCCGCCGTGGGTGGTGACCATCGTGCCGTCGGCTTCCTTGTCGAACTCCACGCCGAGCCTGTTGAGCCACTGGATAGCCTCGGGAGCCTTAGTTACGAGCTTTGCTACGAGCTCGGGCTTAGCGGCGAAGTGTCCGCCTCCGAAGGCATCGAGGAAGTGTATAGCGGGCGAATCGTTGGGCTTGTCGGCGGCTTGGATACCGCCCTCAGCCATCATTGTGTTGGCGTCGCCGATACGGAGCTTTGTGACTATCGTAGCCTTCGCGCCAGCCTCGTCAGCCTCTATCGCCGCGGAAGCACCTGCTCCGCCGCCGCCGATGATGAGCACGTCGGTGTCGTAGTCGGGAGCGCTGAGGTCAACGTCAGCCGCGCTGATACGGCTCTTGCCCTGAAGGAGCTCGGCGAGCTGCGTAGGCACCTTGTCGCCCTTGTTAACGCCTGCCGCGAGGACAGTGAACTCGTCCTGCTTGTAGTCGGGGTGGAAGTGAGCGAGCAGCTCGTCCTTCTCCTCGGCTGTCATACGTCTCGGCTCGAGAGCAGCATTCGCGGCTCTCTTTTCAGCTACTATCTTAGCGAGCTCATTGAGCTTTTCTACCTTGTACATATCTGCTCCCTCCTTACTTCTCGATTTCGCGGTGGTTGTACATATCCTTGAGCTCGTCAACATTTGTGACAGCCTTGGACATGAGGTCAGCTATCTCGCTGTTGAATATGCCCTCGTTGACCTCATTCACGCGGTCGCTGAGGTGCTGACATTCGGGAGCGATGTACTTGCCGTTGAGCCTTCTCGCGAGCATAGCCACCTGCGGGTGGGAAATGCCTGCGGGACAGCGTGACGAGCAGACTCCGCACATAACGCAGTCGAAGCTCTCCTCGGCGCACTTCTCGTACTCGCCTCTCTGAGCGTAGGCGATGTACTGCATAACGTTGAGCTCCTGCGTGCAAGCCTTAGTGCACGCGTTGCAGCCGATACAGCTGTAGATCTCGGGGTAGAGCTGCATCATTATCTGCTGGTCGGGCTTTATCTCCTCGATGCTGTACGTTCTCTTTTCGAGCGGGAAGAAGGGCAGCGTAGCCACGTACATACCCTCCTGCACCTCTGTCTGACAGGCGAGACAGCCGTGGAGCTCCACCTCGCCCTTTATCCTGTAGATGGTCGCGCAGGCGCCGCAGAAGCCGTTTCGGCAGCCGCAGCCTCTCACGAGCTCATAGCCCGCGTACTCCATCGCCGTCATTATCGTAAGACCTGCGGGCACCTCGTACTTCTTGCCGAACAGGTAAACATTTATCATATTTTCCATGCCTTAGCACTCCTTATCAATACTCGTCGGGCAGCTCACCGAGCTGGTCGAAGCGGAAAACGGGACCGTCCTTGCAGACGTACTTATTGCCGATATTGCATCGTCCGCACTTGCCCACGCCGCACTTCATACGCAGCTCCATAGTGGTATAGACCTGCGTCTCGGTGAAGCCGAGCTCCTTGAGCCCCGCAAGCGTGAACTTTATCATTATCGGAGGTCCGCATACGAGCACGGTCTTGCTCGTCGAGGGGGCGAGCTCCTTGACGTAGTTGGGCACGAAGCCGACGTGACCGTCCCAGCCCTCCTGCGGGTTGTCGATGGTGAGGTCGACCTCGATATTCGGGTCAGCCATCCACTCGTCGATAATTTCCTTGTAGTCGACGAGGTCGTCCTTCGAGCGCGAGCCGTAGATGACCTGAACGTCGCCGTAATTCGCGCGGTTATCGCGCACGTAGTTGATGACGGAGCGCAGCGGCGCGAGACCGATACCGCCCGCGATGAAGAGGAGGTCCTTGCCCCTGAGGTCGCCCTCAACGGGGAAGGCATTGCCGTACGGTCCGCGGATAGCTATCTGCTGACCGACCTCCATAGCGTGGAGCCACTCGGTGAGGCAGCCGCACTTCTTTATGCTGAACTCCATGAACTCCTTATTTGTCGGGGACGAGGTGATAGAGAACATAGCCTCGCCCACGCCGGGTACAGACAGCATAGCGCACTGTCCGGGCATATGCTCGAAGACCTTGCCGCCATCGGGGGATACGACCCTGAACGTCTTAACGTCGGGGGTATCCTGCCTTATATCGGTAACTACGCCTATTTTCGGTATCAAAGTTTCGCTGTTCATCACTTTACCTCCAATGCTTTCATTACCTTGATGATGTTCATGGATATCGGGCACTTCGAGAGACATCTTCCGCAGCCCACACAGCCGAACTCGCCGTTATTGTTGGCGGGGAAGTACACGAGCTTGTGCATGAAGCGCTGACGGAAGCGTTCGAGCTGAGTGAGACGCGGGTTTCCGTGAGCCATCTTCGTGAAGTCGGAGTACATACACGAATCCCAGCAGCGGAAGCGTCTTATTCCGTGACCCGTATTGAAGTCCTTGATATCGTAGCACTGACAGGTAGGACACACGAATGTGCACGTACCGCACCCGAGACACGCCTCGGAGAGCTCGCCCCACTTGTCGGAATTGAAGTATTCGCTGAGCTTGTCGCCGCCGAAGTTCTCGGTCGAGAGCTTCGCGAGCGGGAGCTTTTCCATTATCGCCTTAGTCTTAGCCTGCACCTCATCGAGCTTGGCGGTGTCGCCCTCCTCGAGGAGTGAAGCTATCGAATCTATGAACGCCTGACCCTTCTCGTTGTTCGCCTTGAAGAAGATGCTCTCGCCGTCGTCGAAGCAGGCGGCGTCTCCCTCGGGAGCCGTGGGGTCAATGCCGAAGGTCTGACAGAAGCAGGTCTCGGCGGGACGTGTGCACGCCATAGTCACGACCGTACCGTGGTCGCGGCGGTTCTTGTAGAAGGAATCGACGGGCTCGCAGAGGAACACCTTGTCGAGGATAGTGAAGCTTCTCGCGTCGCAGGCGCGCACGCCGAAGACCACGAAGTCTTCGCATTCCTCGCGGATATCCTTTATCTCGATGTTCTTGCCCTCGAGCCTGAAATCGGCGAGGTTCTCGGTCTGCGGGAAGAAGAAATCCTTCGCGCTTCTGACGGTGTTGAGCTCCTTTGTGAGCTCCATGCCGCTCTCGTACTTCTTGTACTCAGCGGCACCGACCTCGCGGTCGGCGGGGATATAGAGGGTCTGCTTTGCGGCGACAGCGTCGAAGAGCTCGCCGAGCCTTGACTTGGATATTTTCAGCATTACTCGACACCCCTTTCATGTACTACGGACGGCTCGCAGTCGTCCTTGGTATAGTCGGTAAGAGGCGCTCTCGAGGTAGTGTCCGCGCCCGCCTGATACTCGCCGTAGAGCTCGTTTATGTCCTTGATGAACTTGCGGTTGAGCAGGTGGAGCGGTATATTCTGCGGGCAAACGCGCGAGCACTCGCCGCAGTCGGTACATCTTCCCGCCACGTGGAACGCGCGGATGATGTGGAACATATTCTCCTCGAAGCTGTCGGCGGGAGCCTTGTTGTCGATACCCGATTTGGGGTTGTCGAACACGCAGTTCTCGCACGTACAAGCAGGACAGACGTTCCTGCAAGCGTTGCAGCGAATGCACTTCGAGAGCTGACCGCGCCAGAAGTCGAAGCGCTCCTGAGCCGTCATATTCTCGAGCTTCTCGACCATATCGAAGCGGTTCGATTCGAGCACGTCTCCGTCCTCGCCGATGAGCTCGTCGTAAGCCACGTGCTTCTTGCTCTTGCAGGCAGCGCACTTGTCGAGCACAGCCTCATAGAAGGGCATAGTCTCCTCGCCGTAGAGCGTCTCTATCTTCAGTGTGTAATCCTCATTCTTGACGCCGAGGATACCCGTGATACCCTTGGCTTTAATCTTTTCTATGTCGAGCTTCGGACCACCCGGGATACCGATAACGTATACCTTCTCGCGGTCGATACGGTGCTCCTTGACGAGCTGGTTGAAGCTGTAGGTGTCGCAGGGCTTGAGGAAGGCGAGAATCTTCCCGTCCTTAGCCGTTTCCTTGACGAGGTACTTCGACACGTTCGCGGCAGTGAAGTCGTCGAAAACGAAGTCACTGTCGAGCTCCTCCGCCGAGGTGAACACAGCGGGAGTGATATCGTACGCGAACTCTCCCCTCTTCCAGCCGATAACGCGGTCGACAGTGCCGTCAGCGAGGAGCTCCTTAGCTCTTTTTATCATTGCTTCCTGCATCGTAAGTCCTCCAATCTGCGGTTAGGTCCGAGAGCCTTGACGTCCGCGGTGAACTGCTCCATAGTGGCTGCGAACTTCGCGCCCTCCGCGGCAGACACCCACTCAAGGCGCGTCCTGTTGCGCTCAATGCCGAGGAAGTCGAGCATACTGTACAGCAGGGTGATACGTCTGCGGGTGAAGTAGTTGCCCGAGGTGTAGTGGCAGTCGCCGGGGTGGCAGCCGCATATGATAACGCCGTCAGCGCCCTTCTGGAAGGCGCGGAGAATGAACATCGGGTTCACTCTGCACGAGCAGGGGACGCGGATTATCTTGACGTTGGTGGGATAATTCAGTCTGTTGGTGCCCGAGAGGTCGGCTCCCGCGTACGAACACCAGTTGCAGCAGAAAGCGACTATAACAGGCTCAAAATTTTCATTTACTTGCATATTGCGTCTACCTCCGCCATTATCTGGCTGTTCGAGAATCCGCTGAGGTCCATGGCACCCGACGGACAAGCAACGGTACAAGCGCCGCAGCCCTGACAAACTGCGGGATTGACGCTTGCCACGCGGCGTATCTTCGTGGTGCGGTCGGGCATTCTGAATTCCTTGTCGATGTATGTGATAGCTCCGTAGGGACAAACCTTCTCGCACGACGAGCAGCCGTTGCACATGAGCTCATCGGAGTGAGCCACGCACGGGTTGCAGGTTATGCTGTTCTTGCAGAGCAGACCGATAGCCTTTGCAGCAGCGGCGCTTCCCTGCGCGACGGTCTCGGGGATATCCTTGGGACCCTGACAGGCTCCCGAGAGGAAGATACCCGCGGTAGCGCTCTCCACGGGACGGAGCTTGGGGTGAGCTTCTGTGAAGAAGTCGTTGGTATCCATCTGCGTCGTGAGCATAGTCGCGAGCGGACGGGCGGTCTTGTCGGGCTCGATAGCCGCCGCGAGGACTACCATATCCGCATTTATATGGAGCTGCTCGTTCGCGAGCAGGTCGGACGCCTGAACGTCTATCTTGCCGTCGGACTTGGGCGTTACCTTGCCGACCATGCCCTTGATGTAGTGGACGTTGTACTGCTCGACGGCGCGGCGGTAGAACTCATCGAAGTTCTTGCCGGGGGTACGCACGTCGATGTAGAACACGTATACCTCGGTATCGGGGTACTTCTCGCGTATGAGCATGGCGTGTTTTGCGGTGTACATACAGCATATCTTCGAGCAGTAGGGCTTGCCCTTTTCGTCGTCACAGCGCGAGCCTACGCACTGCACGAACACGATAGTGTGCGGGTGGGTCTTGTCGGACGGGCGCAGGAGCGTGCCGCCGTTCGGACCAGCCGCATTCATGAGCCTTTCGAGCTCGAGCGAGGTCACAACGTCGGGGCACTGACTGTACGCGAACTCGTCGTACTTGTCGAGACTTATGGGGTTGAAGCCCGTAGCCACGACGATAGCGCCGTACTGCTGCTCAATGAAGCGGTCCTCCTGCTTGTAGTCGATAGCGCCGACAGAGCAGACCTTCGAGCACACACCGCACTTGCCGTTCTTGAGCATCATGCAGTAGTTGGGGTCGATAGTGGCGACCTTGGGAACAGCCTGCGCAAACGGGATATACACCGCCGAGCGGTTGTCGAGCCCCATATTGAACTCGTTGGGCACCTTTCTCATCGGGCACTTCTCGGTACAGAGTCCGCAGCCCGTGCACTTCGTCTCGTCGACGTAGCGCGCCTTTTTCTTTATCTTGACAGTGAAGTTGCCGACGAAGCCCTTGACCTCCGCGACCTCACTGAATGAATGTATGGTTATATGCTCGTTCTGCGAAGCCTCGACCATTTTCGGCGTGAGTATACACGCGGCGCAGTCGAGCGTCGGGAACGTCTTGTCTATCTGAGCCATCTTGCCGCCGATGGTGGGCTGCTTCTCGACGATATCGACGTCGAAGCCCGCCTCCGCGATATCGAGGGCAGTCTGAATGCCCGCGATACCTCCGCCGATGACGAGCGCTCGCTTGACAACGGGGCTCTCCATGGAGGTCAGCGGCGTGTTGAGCGCGACCTTCGCAACTGCCGCCTTACCGAGGATTATCGCCTTTTCGGTAGCAGTAGCGATGTCCTTGTGAATCCACGAGCACTGCTCGCGGATATTGGCAATTTCCACGAGATAGGGGTTCAGCCCCGCGGAAGCCGCTGCCTTTCTGAACGTATTCTCGTGCATACGCGGCGAGCAGGAGCAGATAACGACGCCCGTGAGCTTCTGCTCCTTAATGGCGCTCTTGACGAGCTCCTGACCCGATTCGGAGCACATATACTGATAGTCCTGCGAGATAACGACGCCCGGCTCATGACCGAGAGCCTCGGCAACAGCCTTAACGTCGACCGTTGCGGCGATATTGGTACCGCAGTGACAGACAAATACACCTATTCTCTGCATAGTGACTCCTCCTTACTTAGCATACTTTCTGAAAGCCGTCACGATAGCCTGCTGAGGCAGGTCGTCGTCGAGCATAGCGGGGATATCGGTGGGCTTGAGGTGATTGCCTCCCTGCTGACGGACAGCCGCAAGGCGCACAGCCTCTACCACCTTTGCGGGCTCAACGCCGCGCGGACATCTCTCCACGCACGCAAAGCAGGTGAGGCACTTGTATATCGACTCCGACTTCATCAGAGTCTCGATATCGCCCTTTTCGACCATATACACGAACTGGTGAGGGTGGTATTCCATCTCGTCGTAGGAGGGGCAGGTCGCTGAGCACTTACCGCAGCGCATACATTTGAGCACATTGACTCCGCTCGAACGGAGCACCTGTTCCTTTAAGTTCTTATTCATTGCTCTCCTCCTTTAAGCCGAGAGCCTCGGCGAGAAGCTCGGTAAAGTAGTACACGGGCATATCCGAGCCCGAATTCTTTCTGAGGTTGTACAGGCACAGCGGACAGGCAGTGATGACCATTTCCGCACCCATATCCTTCGCGGAAGCCATAACAGCGCCGCTCCTCTTCTGAGCCTGTGCCTTGTCCTCCATGGTGATGTAGCCTCCGCAGCACTCGTTCCTCTGCGAGTAGATGACGGGAGTGCCTCCTATCGCGGAGATAAAGTCCTCGATGATCGTGGGATTCTCGGGGTCGTCCATAGCGAGAGCCTTCGCGGGTCTCAGGAGCAGGCAGCCGTAGTAAGCGGCTATCTTCCTGCCCGTGAACGGGTTCACGACCTTTTCTCTCAGCTTATCGAAGCCCACAACATCGCGGAGCATCTCGAGGTAGTGGTAGACCTTAGTGCCGCCCGTATAGGCTTCGGGCAGCCCGAGGTAGTTGTTGACCTTCGCCGCCATTTCCTCATCGCGGGAAATATCGTACTCGGTCTGCTTTATGACGTTGTGGCAGGCGGAACAGACCGTGATGAGCGGCTGACCCGCCTCCTTAGCGGAGCTCAGCACTCTCACCGCCGAGAGCTTGGTAGCTATCTCGTCCTTGGCGGTAGTGTAGGCACCGCCGCAGCACTGCCAGTCGGCGGGCTCTTCAAGCATGATACCGAGCGCCTCAGCGGAAGCTCTTGCATATGTGTCAAGGTCCTTCGCCTTAGTACGCAGGGTACAGCCCGGATAATATGTAAACTTCTCCATAGCAAGTCCTTTCTGTAGGGGACGGCGTCCCCGACGTCCCATTTGATTTCCGAATAGCCGCGGAACTTATTTAGGAGACATCAGTCTCCTGCACAAATAATCAGTAACGAGTGCGACGGTCAGTTCACGCTCTGTAAACAGTGAGCGATGTTTACGAGCGTCCACGCGAACCGCCAGCGGGGGCTCCCCGCTTACGCCATCTGCTCGGGGTGGAACACCTCGTCGAACTTCTCCTCCGTGAGGAAGCCGAGCTCCACGCACGCTTCCTTCAGCGAGATATTGTCCTTGAACGCCTTCTTGGCGGTCTTGGCGGCGTTCTCGTAGCCGATGTACGGATTGAGCGCAGTCACGAGCATGAGGGAGTTGTGAAGGTTGTGGTGCATCTTCTCCCTGTTCGCCTTTATGCCAACAGCGCAGTTCTTATTGAAGCTGAGTATCGACTCCGCGAGCAGTCTTGCCGACTGGAGGAAGTTGTAAGCGCACACGGGCATGAACACGTTGAGCTCGAAGTTGCCCTGTGAAGCCGCCATGCCTACTGCGACATCGTTGCCCATTACCTGCACCGCGACCATAGTCACCTGCTCGCACTGAGTGGGATTGACCTTGCCGGGCATAATGGACGAGCCGGGCTCGTTTTCGGGGATGAATATCTCGCCGAGACCGTCTCTCGGACCCGAAGCCAGCCAGCGCACATCGTTGGCAATTTTCATCATATCAGCCGCGAGCGCCTTTAGTGCGCCGTGCGCGAAGACTATCTCGTCCTTGGAGGTGAGCGAGTGGAACTTGTTGGGCGCGGTCACGAACCTCTTGCCCGTGAGCTCACTGATAGCCTCCGCCGACTTCTCCGCGAAGCCCGCGGGAGCGTTGAGTCCCGTACCGACTGCGGTACCGCCGAGCGCGAGCTCCTTTAGCTCCTCGCACGAGGAGAGTATCATCTTCCTGTCCTTTTCGAGGGAAGCTCTCCAGCCGCTAATCTCCTGCGAGAACTTGATGGGGGTAGCGTCCTGAAGGTGGGTGCGACCGCTCTTGACGATGCCCTCATTCTCGGCTTCGAGGCGCTTGAAGGTCTCGACGAGCGTATCTATCGCGGGAATGACCTTATCCTCGAGAGCGATAACAGCCGCGATGTGCATAGCCGTCGGGAAGGTATCGTTCGAGGACTGGCTCATATTGATGTCATCGTTCGGGTGCAGGAGCTTCTCCCCTGCTATCTCGTTACCGCGGTTGGCGATGACCTCATTCGCGTTCATATTGGACTGCGTACCGCTTCCCGTCTGCCATACGACGAGCGGGAAGTGCTCGTTGAGGGCGCCGCTGATGACCTCATCGCACGCCTGAGAAATAGCGGCGAGCTTGGCGTCTGTCATCTTCTCGGGCTTGACGGCGTGGTTTGCGATAGCCGCCGCCTTTTTGAGGATACCGAAGGCGTGAGTTATCTCGCGCGGCATAGTCTCGATACCGACGCCGA
>JAUMVH010000252.1 GCA_030530245.1 Ruminococcus sp. | reverse complement strand
AAAGCTCATGCTCGGGTGATCGGTCAGCTCGCTGACTGCCGCCGCACTCGTTTCTAAGGGGTATTCCTCCCCCGAGAGCGTTGTCAGCAGTATGAACACGGATTCCCTCTCCGACCCTTTCCTCATCAAGGATATGCAGGAGGCGGCGGATACCATAAATTCCGCGATAGACGAGGGGCTGCGCATTTGCGTCTACGGCGACTACGACTGCGACGGCGTCATGGCGACAGCGATACTCTACTCCTACCTTGCCGAGGCGGGCGCCGACGTCACAGCCTACATTCCCGAACGCTCCGAGGGATACGGTCTGAACAAGAATGCTATCGACAAGCTATCGGGCGACGGTGTACAGCTCATTATCACCGTCGACAACGGTATTTCCGCCATTGCCGAGGCTGAGTACATATACGCTTCGGGCATGAAGCTCGTCGTCACCGACCACCACCAGCAGGGCGACGCTCTGCCGAGGGCTGAGGCTGTCGTCGACCCGCACCGCCGGGACTGCTTCTCCCCGTTCAAATTCGCCTGCGGTGCAGTTATCGCGCTCAAGCTCGTTGCCGCGCTCGACGGCGGCGACTACACTATGGCGCTCGAGCAGTTCGGCGACCTCGCGGCTATCGCTACTGTCGCCGATATCGTGAGCCTCACGGGCGAGAACAGATTCATCGTCTCGTACGGCATGGAGCTCATCGACAACTCCGACCGCCCTGCCCTCATCGCACTGAAGGAGGTCAGCGGGCTCGCGGAGAAAAAATGCGATGCGCACTCGATAGGCTTCGGGCTCGCTCCGAGGATAAACGCCGCGGGACGCTTCGGCTCGCCGAGAACGGCGCTCGAGCTCTTCCTCTGCGAGGACGAGGAGCGCGCCGCCGAGCTCGCCGCGGAGCTCAACAGGCTCAACTCCGAGCGCAAACAGGCTGAAAACGACATCGTCGCGGACATATACTCAATGATAGAGGCTGACCCGTCGCTCGTGCGCGGGCGCGTCATATTCATATGCGGCAAAAACTGGCACCACGGCGTCATCGGCATTGTCGCCTCGCGCATAATGGAGCAGTTCGGCAAGCCGTGCTTCATCGCCTCCGAGGAGGGCGGCGAGGTCCGCGGCTCGGCAAGGTCATTCGGCGAGTTCTCTGTTTTCGGTGCGCTGACTGCCGCCGCCGATTCGCTCGACAAGTTCGGCGGTCACCCCGGCGCGGGCGGATTCACGATAAAGCAGGGACAGGCGGAGACGTTCCGCCGACTGATAGAGCAGTACGCGGCGGAGAGCTTCCCCGTCATGCCGCTCGCGGAGCTTCACGCGGACGCTCCCGTGACTCCGCAGGAGCTGACAGTGCAGAACATCGAGGGGCTGTCGGTGCTCGAGCCCTACGGCATGGGCAACGAGAAGCCGCTCTTCTATATGGAAAATGTCACGATAACCTCGATAGTGCCGCTATCGGGCGGGATACACTCCAAGCTCAAGATAAAGTTCGGCTACGCCACCGCCGACGCGCTCATTTTCAGGAAGAGCCCGCAGGAGCTCACCGTGGGCGAGGGCGATGTGTGCGATATGATAGTTACGCTCGGGACTAACGAATACAAGGGCAATGTCTCGGTAAGCATATACGTGAGCGACATTCGCCTGCACGGCTTCGAGCAGAGCAGGTACTTCAACGCCCTCGGCTCGTTTGAGGCTTTCACGCGCGGCGAGACGCTCCCCGATAACCACTACCCGTGGATGTACCCCTCGCGGGAGGCGTTCACGAAGATATACAAGGCTATCCCCGAGGAGGGCATTCCCATGGATACGCTGTATCTGCGGCTCGCCGACCCGAGGATAAACTACTGCTGCTTCTGCGTCGCGGCAGAGGCTCTGCGGGAGCTCGGGCTCGTGCGGATATCGCCCGCGGGCTCGGTCATCAGCAGGATAAAGGTCAGCGGGAAGGCGCAGCTCGATTCGGCGCCGATACTCGCAGGACTGAGGGAGATACTCGACGAGCTCTCACGCAAGAAAAGAGGAGGAGAAAAATGATAGGCGACACTAAAAACAACGAACAGCACAAGGACATTGAAGTCCCTATCCCGTCGACTGCCGACTCGGTGCAGGCAAGGGAGGTCATCGACTCTATCCCCGATTACGACGAGAATTTCACCATCGAAAAAATAATACAGAAAATTCTCAAGGACGACAAGCAGTACGACCTGAGCAAGATAATCTCCGCGTATGAGTTCGCGGCGAAGGCTCATGAGGGGCAGAAGCGCTCGTCGGGTCAGGACTACATCATTCACCCGCTCGCGGTGGCGTATATTCTGCTCGAGCTCGGTATGGACACCGATACCATCTGCGCGGCTCTGCTCCACGACGTTGTCGAGGACACGCCCGCTACGCTCGATGACCTCAAGAAGCGCTTCGGTCAGGACGTGGCTATGCTCGTCGACGGCGTCACAAAGCTGAGCAAGATCCCCATGAACACCAAGGAGGAACAGCAGGCGGAGAATATCCGCAAGATACTCCTCGCGATGTCGCAGGATATCCGCGTTATGATAATCAAGCTCGCCGACCGCCTGCACAATATGCGCACGCTGAAATACCGTCCCATCGAGAAGCAGCGAGCTACCGCCCTCGAGACCATGAACATCTACGCGCCTATCGCTCACCGCCTCGGTATCAGAGCGATACAGGAGGAGCTCGAGGACCTCTCGTTCCGCTTCCTCGACCCGTTCGCTTACTCCGAGATAGACCATATCCTCGAGACCAAAAAGGAGGAGCGCGAGGAGTTCATCGTCACCATTCAGGAGCGTATCGCACGCCGCTTCAAGCAGG
>JAUMVH010000038.1 GCA_030530245.1 Ruminococcus sp. | reverse complement strand
AGCCCAAGGACGAGAAAATAGCCACCGAGGTCACGCTCATGAGCAGCTTCGGAGCGGCTTCCGATACCGAGGACGGCTACTTCGTCATCCCCGACGGAAGCGGCGCGCTCGTCCGCTTCAACAACAACAGGACTATGGACACCAACGCCTATCAGCAGCGCGTCTACGGCAGCGATGTCACGGTCGTGCCGACGAGCAGAGGCGCCGTCACCGAGCAGATATACCTCCCCGTATACGGCATAGTCAAGGAGGATAACGCCATGCTCGTGGTCGCCTCCAAGGGCGACTCGAACGCTTACATCTCCGCGCAGGTGTCGAAGCAGTCCAACAGCAGCTACAACCTCTGCAATTTCACGTTCATTCTCCGCGGCACCGACACGTTCTATATGTCGGGCAACAACAGCGACAAGCTCACGGTGTTCGAGAGCGGCGGCATAAAGTCCGACGACATCGAGCTCCGCTACTACCCCATAGCCAAGGAGGGCGCAAGCTACGTCGACGTCGCCGACCATTACAGGCAGTACCTCATCGAGGAGGACGGCGTCGAGCCCAAGACCTCAGGAGCGGCGATGTACGTCGACCTATACGGCGGTACGCTCAAAAAGAAGCCCGTCCTCGGCATACCCGTCACGCTCAAGCAGTCGGTCACCAAGTACGACGAGGCGCTCGAGATACTCACCGAGCTCAAAAACAAGGGCGTGGAGGACATGGTAGTCTCCTACAACGGCTGGACAAACGACGGTATCAGGCGCAAGGTCGATACGGGAGCCTCGCCCTCGGGCACTCTCGGCGGAAAGAGCGACTTCAATAAGCTCACCGACTTCATCAGCGAAAACGGCTTCGAGTTCTACCCCGCTTCCAGCAACAGGGACTTCTACTCGGGCAACGGCTACTACTCGTTCACGAGCACCTGCGTGAGGGTGTCGGGCTCGTACTCGCGTATCGTCAGCTACGACCGCGCATACGGCATACCCGACGGCTTCAAGAAAAATATGTCGCTGCTCTCGCCGAGCTATTTCAGCGAGGTCTTCGAGAAGGCGGCAAAGAGCTACTCCAAGGCGGGGCTCTCGGGCATAGCGCTCGACAACGCGGCTTCGTCGCTCTACGGCGACTACGGCAAGAAGGACATCTCCCGCTACAAGGCTATGACCATAGCTACAGAGACGTTCGATTCCCTCAGCGGCTCGCTCGACAACGGCTTCATCGCCGACGGCGCGAATGCCTACGCTCTGCCGTACATCAGCCATATCACGAACGTGCCGCTCTCGTCGAGCCGCTTCGACATCTTCAACGAGGACGTGCCGTTCTATCAGATAGTCATGCACGGACTTATCCCCTATTCGACGACTCCCGTCAACGGCGACGCCGACCCGTCCACGCTCCTGCTGATGGCGGCGGCTACGGGAAGCCAGCTCAGCTACGATATGATATACGGCGAGACGAGCACGCTAAAGGACACCGACTACGACAGATACTACTACGCTAACTACCACTACTGGGCAGACGCCGCCGCGGAGGAATACAAGCTCCTTGCGCCGCTGCTCGACAGTGTCAGCGACAGCACCATAACAGGCTACGACGTCAGCGATGACGGCGACCTCATAACAACTACATTCTCAAACGGCACCGTCGTAAAGGTCGACCTCGCGGAGAGGACGGTCGAGTACGGCGGGAACAAGCTCTCGCTTGCAGATGATGAGGAAGGAGGTATCGGTAACTGATGGCACAGGAAGCTATAAAAACAGAGGCGGAGGCGGCTCCCGCAGCAGCACAGGAAGGCACCGCGGAAAAGCCCGCAAAGCAGCGCCGCAGGCTCCCGTATGAGAAGCGCAAGCAGCTATACGGCTACGGCTTCATATCCATATGGATGATCGGTACGCTGTTCTTCTTCCTCATACCGCTGGTGAAATCGTTCTGGTACTCCTTCAACGAGGTCTCCATCGGCGAGGGCAAGATGATGACGGAATGGGTGGGGCTCGCGAAGTACGACTTCGTGCTCAACGCCGACCCCAACTACACCACCTTCCTCAAAAATACGCTCATAGAGACGCTGTGGAAGACTCCGCTCGTACTGATATTCTCGCTGTTCATAGCGGTCATACTCAATCAGGAGTTCCGCGGCAGGACGCTCTCGCGTGCGATATTCTTCCTGCCCGTCATAATCGCGACGGGTCCCGTATACAAGATAATCAGCGGCGATATGAACTCCACGGGCAACACGGGCGCGGCGCAGTTCTCGACGATGTTCTCGACCGACCTCGTGGGACAGCTCCTGCAATTCCTCGGCATATACGGCATAAGCGACAACATGAGCACGATGATATCCACCGTCGCTGACAACATCTTCGGCATCGTCTGGTCGAGCGGCATACAGATACTGCTCTTCCTCGGCGCATTGCAGAATATCCCGCCGTCAGCCAAGGAAGCCGCGCAGATAGAGGGTGCGACCTCGTGGGAGTTCTTCTGGAAGATAACCCTCCCCTACGTCAGCCCCTTCATTCTCGCGAACCTCATATTCACCGTAATCGACTCCTTCACGAGCCCGACGAATACCGTCATGGGACGTATCCTCGCGATGAAGGAGGAGTGGAAGTTCGGTGAGGCTTCGGCAATGGCATGGATATACTTCATGATAGTCCTCGCGGCTATCGGACTGGTAACGCTCATAGTAAACAAGTTCATTTACTATGAGGTAGAGTAAGGGAGGCGATGATATGACTGATACTACAGGCGCAGTTGTCAAGAGCGAAAGCGAAATTGGCGGCGGTCTCACTCCCCGACAGGCTAAGAAAAAGCGTATGCAGTCCATGACCGCCGAGGAGCGCGGCTACGTAAGGCGCAAGGCTGTGCTCGACGCCGTGTGGCCGATATTCCGCTTCGTGATACTGTTCGGGCTCGGCTTCGTCATACTCTACCCGCTCATCTATATGGTGAGCTGCACCTTCCGCGAGAGAGCGGATATGACCGACCCGACCGTTATGTGGATACCGCGCCATTTCACGCTGAACGTCCTCAAGGAGACGCTCACGGCTATGGACTTCTGGAACACCCTGCGGACTACGCTGATACTCAATATCGGCTGCTCGCTCGTGCAGGTCGTTTCGTGCGCGCTGACGGGCTACGGCTTCGCGAGGTTCAAGTTCAGATTCAAGGGGCTGCTGTTCGGCATCGTCATAATGATGATACTCGTTCCCACGCAGGTCATCGCGCTGCCGCTGTACACGCAGTTCCGCTACTTCGGCATACGCGGGCTGTTCACGATAAACCTCATCGACACGATGTGGACGATGTACCTCCCCGCGATAACCGCCAACGGCATACGCTCGGGACTGATGATACTCATATTCCGCCAGTTCTTCCGCGGGCTCCCGAAGGAGCTCGAGGACGCCGCCTACATCGACGGCTGCGGTCCGCTGAAGACCTTCATACGCGTAATGGTGCCGAACGCGGGCTCGGCATTCCTGACCGTTTTCCTCTTCTCGGTGGTTTGGTACTGGAACGACTACTACGTAAGCTCGACGTTCTTCGTCAACACGAGCACGCTCGCGCGAATGCTCACGAACCTCGATACCGAGCTGAAAATAAGGCTTTTCCAGTCCGCGACGGTGGAGATATCCCCGCGCGAACAGATAGTGTGGAAGGAGGCGGGCTGCCTGCTTTCGATAACGCCGATACTGGTGCTGTACGTCTGCTTGCAGAAATACTTCACGGAGGGTATCGCGCGCTCGGGTATTACGGGCATTTGATAATTCGGAATTATTGTAGGGGGTGCCTTTGGCAGTCCGTCAATCACGCAACCGTTACCTTGTTTGGATCCTGCGGACGCCCAAAGGGCGCCCCTACAAAAGCAACAACACCGCCACAAAAAGCCTCTCCTAAGGGGTGCCCCCTTTGGCGGAATCGCAGCTACCGTGTATGAGCCGTTAGTTTACGGCTCGGTAGCCCGCTTTCCCGCAAAGGGTAGCAACCTAATAGAGAGGCTTTCTGTTAGAGAGATATATTTCAGCCGATAATTTCACTTTATCCCCGCCTCGGCTCTGAAACGGGCATTGTACTCGTTATAAGCCTTGACGATGAGCTCCGCGCACAGCTCGTCCCCGAGCTCGGCACTGTTCAGGCAGAGCGAATACTGGTCCTTATCCTGCCAGTTCCTGCCCGTGTTGACGTTGAAGAACGTCTCGCGGCGCTTGTCTATCTTTTTCAGCGTATTCTCCGCCTTGTTCGGAGCCACGCCGTAGCTCGTTATCGCGCGCTGTATCCTCGCATCGTGCGGAGCGTAGATATACACGCTGAAGCAGCCCTTGTCCTCGAGGATATAGCTTCCGCAACGTCCCACGAGCACGAAGCCGTTCTCGCGCTCGGCTATCTCGCCGATGATACGGCTCTCCATGAGGAAGACCTTATCGGAAAGCGGCAGGTTCTCCTCCATAGTGCGCCCGGGGTTCGCCGAGAGCAGCAGCGAGTACAGAAAGCTCGTCGGCACGCTCTCCTCCGCGGATTCGAGGTACTCGGCGGATATACCGCATTTGTCGGCAGTCATTTCGAGTATTTGTCTGTTGTAGTAGTTGACGCCGAGCTTTTCCGCAGCGAGCTTGCCGATAGTGCTTCCGCCGCTGCCGTACTGGCGTTCGATGGTGATGATAGTTTTCTTCATTGCTATGACCTCCGCTTCCATAATTATTCAGTGTAAGATAGTATAATTAATGTCTGCTCAACAACTCAAAAATGCCTTTGTACAGCTTTTAAAAGGCATTTTTGAGTTGTCAAAGTGCAAGAAAAATAGTAGTTTTTATGATTTTTCTTGCACTTTGTTTTGCCCTTCAGGGCAAAATGAGCTTGACATCAATTAGTGTGCCGCGCAAATTCTCAGTTTTTAAAGAATTTGCGCTCCCCGAACGAAGTTCGGGGCAATAATCGCCATAAGGCGGTTATTGAGGACACACTAATTATACCACAAAAATCAGATTTTTCAACAATAAAAAGCTCAAAGCGTACGATTTTGAAGTTTTTTCTACCTTTTATACAAGCATATGTTGAAACCGTTGTGCATATGACACAATAAAGCGTGCATTCCCCCGCAGCATCTGCTGTCTGTTAGCATGACAAAAAAATATCAGTCGCCGCTATTGACAGTTTGACAGAAATTGTATATAATAGTATATGAGGGTAAATCGGTTTTTTTACGGTCTCCCCGCGCGGCTTTATCAGCCGCACTGAAATGATAATCTTTTAGGAGGTATATATCAATGTCACTGACAAAGAACCCCAATGTATTAAAATGGGTCGACGAAATGGTCGCTCTCTGCAAGCCCGACAAGGTAGTATGGATCGACGGCTCCAAGGAGCAGCTCGACGCTCTTACCGAAGAGGTAACTTCCCTTCCCGATGACAGCTGGGACAAAATGTACAAGCTCAACCCCGAGAAGTACCCCAATTGTCTCTACCACAGAACACGCGCTAACGACGTTGCCCGTGTTGAGGACAGAACTTTCATCTGCTCCAAGGAGAAGAAGGGCGCAGGTCCTACGAACAACTGGATGGCTCCCGACGAGATGAAGGCTCTCCTCACTCCTATGTACGACGGCGTCATGAAGGGCAGAACGATGTACGTTATCCCCTATTCCATGGGACCCATCGGCTCTCCTCTCGCTAAGGTAGGCGTTGAAGTTACTGACTCTATCTACGTTGTTCTCAATATGAACATCATGACCCGTATGGGTAAGCAGGCTTTCGAGAACCTCGGCGATACCTCCGACGATTTCGTAAGAGGTCTCCACTCAAAGGCTGACGTTGACCCCGAGAAGAGATACATCGTTCAGTTCCCCGAAGAGAACGCTATCTGGTCCATCAACTCCGCATACGGCGGAAACGTTCTCCTCGGCAAGAAGTGCTTCGCTCTCCGTATCGCTTCCTTCCAGGGCAAGAACGAGGCTTGGATGGCTGAGCATATGCTCATCCTCGGCGTTAAGAAGCCAAACGGCGACATCAAGTACATCACAGCCGCTTTCCCGTCGGCTTGCGGCAAGACCAACCTCGCTATGCTCATTCCGCCCGAGGGATACAAGAAGGACGGCTATGAGGTATTCACTGTCGGCGACGATATCGCTTGGATGAAGCCCGGCAAGGACGGCAGACTCTACGCTATCAACCCCGAGAACGGCTTCTTCGGCGTTGCTCCCGGAACTAACGCTAAGTCCAACTACAACGCTCTCGCCTGCACTAAGGAAGGCGCTATCTTCACAAACGTTGCTCTCGACAACTCCGACAACACCGTTTGGTGGGAGAAGCTCAACGAGAATCCGCCCAAGGACGCAACTGAGTGGACAGGTATCAAGTGCGACGGTGAGGCTTGGGTAGCTGAGGGCAAGAAGCTCGCTCACCCCAACTCAAGATTCACAGCTCCCGCTAAGAACTGCCCGTGCATCTCGCCCGAGTTCAACAACCCCGAGGGCGTGCCCGTTTCCGCTATCATCTTCGGCGGACGCCGCGCTACAACAGCTCCCCTCGTATATCAGTCGTTCGACTGGACTCACGGTACATACATCGGCTCTGCTGTTTCCTCTGAGACTACAGCAGCTGCTACAGGTGCGGTAGGCGTTCTCCGCCACGACCCGATGGCTATGAAGCCCTTCATCGGCTACAATGTAGGCGACTACTGGGCTCACTGGCTCGAGATGGGCGCAAGACTCGGCAGCAAGGCTCCCAAGATATTCAACGTTAACTGGTTCAGAACAGACGACGAGGGCAACTTCCTCTGGCCCGGCTACGGCGAGAATATGCGTGTTCTCGACTGGATAATCAAGCGTGTTGACGGCGAAGTTGACGCTGTTGAGACTCCCATCGGCTTCCTCCCCAAGCCCGAGGACATCAACCTCGCAGGCATCGAGGACGAGGTTTCTCCCTCGGCTCTTCAGGCTCTCCTCACGGTTGACAAGGACGAGTGGAAGAAGGAAATTGCTGAGATGAGAAGATACTATGACGAGGACATCAAGGCTAAGGGCGGCAATATCCCGCAGGCTCTCTACGATGAGCTCGACGTTATCGAGGCAAATCTTAACAAGTAAGCGCCGAGCGGGCGCGCGCGGTTCGCGTTGAAAAGTGTTTCAGTGCGGCAGTGTTTCCCCGCGGTTCATACAAGAATAAAAGGCTATCGGGCGACCGATAGCCTTTTTTGTAAGTTATAACGTTTATGGAATATGCGGACTGCCAAAGGCAAGCCCCTACAAATGCCCTGCCTGCTTTTTTCTGTAGGGGCGCCCTTGGGGCGTCCGTGCCTCACAAAACAACCTACTGAAACAAAATGTAGGGGCGGATATCATCCGCCCGCATTTGACGGGCGCACGATGTGCGCCCCTACAAAACAGCGTTCACCCCAAAACACGTAATATAAAAGCTCCCCACACGGGGAGCTTTTCAATTTCATTCAGACGAACCGCCCTTTCTCTTCTCCGATATCATCGGGAGCACCTTCTTCGCCACGAGAAGCGGCGCGATGACCGTTCCCGCTACGGGAATGAGCGCAGAAGCCGCAATTACGGCTATCTCCTTTTTCGTGTTGGACGAATCCTTGTTAGCTCTTTGCCGTCTGCTCATTTGTATCCACTCCTATCTGCTTGTATCTAAGCGGCGGGTCAAGGTAGACTCTGAGGTTGTTGTCCATATGGTACCAGAAATCGTACACCTCGTTGTTGTCTCCGCACAGCGAGAGCACGAGGCGGTGTATCTTCTCGTCCTCGATGAACTTGACCATGTCGCGGCAGGGATTGCAGAACGAGCGCTCGACGTTGTACTGGAGCACCGAATTTACGGCGTAGTCGAGCTCTACCGTGTAAGTGAACAGCCTCATCGACTTGGTGAGGAGCGAGATATTCTTGTCAATTTCGGCGTTTAAGTTCCTTTGTCCGAAGAGAGAGCCCCTGTTGAAGCGGTCGTTGCAGTTGCGGAGCTGTCCCACATATCTCTCAACGTAGCGCATGAGCGTGAGGAGAGACTCGCGGAGCTTATCGTGCGCGCTGTCGAGCTTCTGCTTGGTTATCTCGGGGTTGTCGAGTCCCTCGTAGTAGAGGCTCTTGGCGCTGTCGATATTTATCTTTATCTTGTCGAGCTCGTTGCTCTGTATGGCAAGGAGCGTGTTGTTGTAGTAGTTGTAGTCGTCGTCGAGGAGCTCCTTGACAACGCCGACGAGAGCCGTGACGTTCTCATCGTTGATGAGTGCCTGAATATCGGTGGTATCGGTGAGACTGTTGCCGAGAAGATGCGTGATTATATCTACGACCAAAGCCATTTCCATAGGTATCGACCTCCTGTTATTTGTCTTGTCATAATCATTGTATCATATTATGGATAAAAAAGCAACGACTGCACTGCACGATTTTGCAGCCTTGGATTTGTATAATTCCACAAAGTCAGTTCTTCGCGAGCAGCTTGTATAAGATGTCGAGGACGTATATCACTGCCGCTCCCGTGAACGGTATCGAGCTTGCCGCCACGAGTATCCCACGCCGCGCCTGCTTGGGAGTCGTCGAGGGGAGCTTGTCCCTGCCGAGGAATACGA
Organism: Ruminococcus sp.; assembly: GCA_030530245.1. GTDB lineage: Bacteria > Bacillota > Clostridia > Oscillospirales > Ruminococcaceae > Ruminococcus. The sequence continues at coordinate 8,680 of JAUMVH010000038.1, read as the reverse complement.
GAAGCAGTATCATTCCGAGGAGCGCGACCGCAAGCAGTACGAGGTAGCACATCATCGAGACCATAGGGCTGATGTCCGCGACCTTCCCGATGAGCGACGACGCGCTGTTGATGAAGATGTGAACGATCACCGACGGGATTATCGAGCCGTGCTTGAGCGTGATGTGCGCGAGGAATACGCCGAGAAGCGTCGCGAGTATGAACTGCTGTATATTGCCGTGGACGAGTCCGAAGAATACGGCTGAGGCAAACACGGCAAAGCGCTGATTCGCCTTTGAAAGCGTCCTCAGCAGTACGCCGCGGAAGAAGAGCTCCTCCGTTATCGGAGCTATCATGCACGAGTACACGAGCTGTATCGTCTTGCCAAGGTAGGTGTTCGCGACTCCGCTCATATCGGGTATGATGTCGATACCGTACTTCGAGAAGATGTCGCTCGTTCCCGTGATGAGGTAGAGCGATATCGTCCACAGGAGCATACCTATCATGCAGTACTGGAACGCCCTGCCTATGCCGAAATCGTTCGTCCGCACGAGCGAGGTGTACTTTATCCCTGCCCATTTCATTCCGAGCATGGCAATGCCGACGTTGCAGACGAGGTACACCATCATATTCACCGACACGAGCATCGACGAGCCGCGTATATAATCGGCTATCGCATTCCTGTCGGAGTCGGGGTTCACCATCATCATCACCGCAAGGATAAGCTGGAGAATGAGGAAGCCGAGACCGTTCGAGAGCACATACTGGAATATCATCAGCCAGCCGCCTTTGCGGTAGGAGCGTTTGAGGTTCTTGCGCTCGCTGTAGTCGGGCTCGAGCGGTATTTCGTAGCCGACCTCGGTTATGCGCGGGAGTATCTTCGAGTAGTCCCCGCCGAAGCCCTTGTACTCGGTGGGGTTGTCGAAGGGGTCGTATTTATCGGGCATAGCTTCGCTGAGGTGGCGCTGTTCCTGCTCCTCGAGCTGTTTCGTGAGGCGGTAGACCTCGTGGCTCAGCGCGGCTATCTCAGACCTGCTGTCTGTTTCAGTGAAATCGGGCATTTGTCTCTCCCTCCTTGGGGTTTCTTTATCTATGTATTTATTCTACCACAATCCCGCAAAAATGTAAAGCATAATTATTATTCGGAATTATAGATTTGCCTGACGTCAAAACAGTGTAGGGGACGGCGTCCTCGACGTCCCGCCCTATAACCGCACATTTTTCAGAAACCATTTGTAGGGGACGCCGCCCTCGGCGTCCCACAATTTACATAACGCCCCCACAAAAAAGCAGGCACCGAAGTGCCTGCCTTGCGTTATTATTCAACCTTGGGAAGAGTTGCGATAGACTTCGCGAGCTCCTCGTCCGTGGGGATATAGTCGCTCATCTTGCCGTCGTTGTATGCGGCGTAAGCGTACATATCGAAGTAGCCCGTACCTGTGAGACCGAAGAGGATCGTCTTCTCCTCGCCTGTCTCCTTGCACTTCAGCGCCTCGTCGATAGCTACGCGGATAGCGTGGCTGCTCTCGGGAGCGGGAAGGATACCCTCGACTCTCGCGAACTTCTCAGCCGCCTCGAATACAGCCGTCTGCTCGACCGAGCGAGCCTCCATGAGTCCCTGGTCGTAGAGCTCGGAGAGTATCGAGCTCATGCCGTGGTAGCGGAGACCGCCTGCGTGGTTGGGTGACGGCATGAAGCCGCTTCCGAGGGTGTACATCTTGGCGAGCGGGCAAACCTTGCCTGTGTCGCAGAAGTCGTATGCGTAAACGCCGCGTGTAAGGCTCGGGCACGAAGCGGGCTCGACAGCGATGACCTGATAGTCAGCCTCACCGCGGAGCTTCTCGCCGATGAACGGGGAAACGAGTCCGCCGAGGTTCGAGCCGCCGCCCGCACAGCCGATTATCATATCGGGCTTGATGCCGTACTTGTCCATAGCAGCCTTTGTCTCGAGACCGATAACTGTCTGATGGAGGAGAACCTGCGAGAGCACGCTTCCGAGAACGTAGCGGTAGCCCTCCTTGCTTACGGCAGCCTCAACAGCCTCGGAGATAGCACAGCCGAGGCTTCCGTTGGTGTCGGGGAACTCGGCGAGTATCTTCTTGCCGACCTCAGTCGTCATAGAAGGCGAGGGAGTAACGCTCGCGCCGTAGGTGCGCATTACCTCGCGGCGGAAGGGCTTCTGCTCGTAGGATACCTTTACCATGTATACCTGACAGTCGAGACCGAAGTACGAGCAAGCCATCGAGAGAGCCGTGCCCCACTGACCTGCGCCCGTCTCGGTGGTAACGCCCTTGAGTCCCTGCTTCTTTGCGTAGTAAGCCTGCGCGATAGCGGAGTTGAGCTTGTGGCTTCCCGAGGTGTTATTGCCCTCGAACTTGTAGTATATCTTTGCAGGAGTGCCGAGCGCCTTCTCGAGGCAGTAAGCTCTTACGAGCGGCGACGGACGGTACATCCTGTAGAAGGACTGTATCTCCTCGGGGATATCGATGTAGGCGTCGGTCTCGTTGAGCTCCTGCTTTACGAGCTCGTCGCAGAATACGACGCCGAGCTCCTCGGGAGTAACGGGCTTGCCTGTGCCGGGGTTGAGGAGCGGAGCGGGCTTCTTCTTCATATCAGCGCGCACATTGTACCACTGCTTCGGCAGCTCGCTCTCCTCGAGGTAAATTTTGTAAGGAATTTTTTCGTTTGACATAGCAATTTCTCCTTTGTTGTTAATTTTCCGACAAAAAAACAAACTCCTGTCCGACATTGAATAATGTCAGGGACAGGAGCTTATAAACTATAGCTTCTGCGGTGCCACCCCGCTTGACGTATAAAACGTCCGCTCGTGTGTACTTTCGGATACACGGGATTTGATAACGCAGTACCGCTGCGGCTCGCCTACTCGGACGTGCAGTCCTTTCAGTCCGCCCTCGGAAGTCCATTCGCCGCAGCCGCACGTACCTGCTCGCACCGAACGCAGGCTCTCTGAAACGCTTATGAAGCGGGTACTTACACTCCCTCACAGGTTTATGAGCACATTATAACATAAATATCCGTACTTGTCAAGGGAAAATTATGCCACTTGTGAAAAAACGTCCCTCGGACAGACGTAGGGGCTGATGCCCACATCAGCCCGCGAATGCCCTCAAATGAATAACGGGGCGATGTGGGCATCGCCCCTACAACACGTTTACGCAAGTTGTTCTGTTAGGCACGGACGCCCAAAGGGCGCCCCTACAATAATTCCGAATTTAATATTACGCATTACGAATTACGAATTAAATCAGCGGTGTCCGCCGCTGCCGCCGTGGGAGCCGCCGTGGAAGCCTCCTCCGCCTCCGCCTCCGCTGCGGTGACCGCCTCCGCTTCCGCCGCTGCTCTGCGGGATATGCGTCCTTGAGGTGTGCGAGTTGATGAAGATGTCGTCCTTCGTACTGAAGCGCGACTCCTCCTTCGAGAGGTAGATATTCGGGTCGGTCTTGCCCTTGAACTTGTAGTTCTTCTTGCCGATGAAGAAGGCGATGAGGTTGACTATTCCGCCGCCGACAAGTCCGATGATGAGCGCCTTGAGGTATATGACCGGCGGCTTGTGGTTGGTGACGTGGAGCTCGCCGCCGATGTAGTAGATGTACTTGTGGGTGTCCTTGTCGTAGTAATACTTCATGCCCGACCTGAACTCGCTCTGATACTTCTCGAGCCCGCTCAGGAAGCACTCGACTCCGCGCCTTACATCGAAGTAGTGCTCGTCGTAGTTGCCCTCGTCGGAGGACGGGAGGTACTCATAGGTGGCCTCGCGGATAGTATCGGTCTTGCCGTCGTAGAAGAGTATCGCCTTGCCCGAGGTGGAGATGTAGTCATAGGCGGGGCGCTTGCCCGACATATCTATGAAGAAGTAGACACCGTCGGTATCGTTGCCGAAGCGCCTGTCGTATGCCTCGTCGCAGAAGGCAGGCGTTGCCGAGTCAGCCATGTAGTGCTCGGGACCTGCGAGCAGCACGTAGATATTGAGCTGGAGCTTCTCGGCGGTCTCCCTGACCTCCTCATTGAGGATATCGAGCGATTCGGGGTGCTTGGTGAAGACTCCCGCCTCGTCCCCTACTCCCGAGAGAGAGGTATCTCCCGACCAGCCCTGCGCGGTGTTGACAGCGGAAGCCGTCACCGCAAACACGGGAAGCATGAACATCAGCGTCAGCAGGGTAACTGCCGCAGAAATAAACCGTCTCATAGTATCAGCAGACCTCCTATGAAGAAGATGAGGAAGGCTATGAAGCCGATACCCGATGTGAACGCCGCAAGCTTAGGCTTCGAGAGCGGCGGAGTCCCCGCAAGCTTGCCCGTCTGACCGTTCATCGCGAACTCGTACACCTTGCCGTTGTACTTATAGCTCATGAACCACACGGGGAGCATCATATAGCTCCAGTCGGTCTTGAGGATATTGTAGTTCTCGACATTGACCTTGATGGACGAATAGCCCTTGGCTATGCTGTTATGTACCTGCTCGCGGCTGACCTTGTCTGCGCGCTCGCGTATACGCGGGAAGACTCCCGCGCGGTCGACGTCGTACTTATCCGCGTAGAAGCCGCTGAGGTACGACATCGAGAAGTCCTTCATATCCTTGTAGTCGAAGGGCTCGATAGCCTCCATGAGCAGGTCGTCTATCTTGCTCTCGCCGTCGGCGGGGATACCCTTCGTGAGTATGCGCGCGTTTCTGACGATACGGTACTCCTTGGTCTCGGTGTAGACGTACTCACCCGACGTCCACGTGCGCACCTTCTTGCCGACAGCCTGATAATTGGCTTCGACATCGCAGTCCGCCACCCAGAACGGCACGTAGAGTCCCGTCATTTTTTCGAGCTGCTGCTGCGACTTGAAGTCGCTCGGCACGAACTTGCGCCCCTTGCACCAAGCCTTGAAGGCGTCGAGCGCCTGCTCGCGCGTATATCGGAAGCCGATGACCTTGTTCGGCTTATAGTCGCCCGTGAGCTTGCCTGAGAGGATAACGGGGTTGTGGCAGTAGTAGCAGAACAGCGCGGTCTGCTCGTCGTCCGCCATTATCTCGGCTCCGCAGCTCGAGCAGTAGTAGAGATTGGTGTGCTCGGCGAACTCGTCCTTCGCCTCCTCGACAGCCTCATCGGCAGGCAGAGCCTCGAGCTCGGCGTATATCTTCTTTATCTCCTCCATGCTGAACGAGCTGTCGCAGTATTCGCAGGCGAGCTTCTGTAAAGCAGGGTCGAATTTCAGGTCGGCGCCGCAGTTGGGACATTTATACTCTGATGCTTCCAAGCGTAACATCTCCTTTCGTCATAACAAATATATTCTATCATATTCCGACATATATTTCAAGAGGGGATTTGCTTCTGTGGGGCGAACGGTGTTCGCCCCTGCACAGTTTATTTGACATTTGAGATAATATGTGGTATAATAACTGTGTATGTGACCTATCAAGCAAAGAAAGGATACTGAAATATGATTATTCTTGACGAACTGAGAGTTGAAATGGTCGGCTACCGCAAAGAAGTGGAAGAGCTCGCCGACGTTCTGAATATCAAGGGTGCCAAGGAAAGAGTGGCACAGCTGAACAAAGAGACCGAGCAGGAGGGCTTCTGGGACGACCTCGAAAATTCGCAGAAGGTGCTTCAGGAGACCAAGTCCCTCGAGCGCAAGATAGATAAGTTCAACAAGCTCAGCGACAGCCTCGAGGACATCATCACCCTCATCGAGCTCTCGATAGAGGAGGACGACGAGAGCTCCGTCGAGGAGATAAAGTCCGAGTCCGAGGCGTTCAAGAGCAAGCTCGAGGAGGAGAAGCTCTCGACGCTCCTCACGGGCGAGTACGACAGCTCAAACGCTATCCTCACCTTCCACGCGGGCGCGGGCGGAACAGAGGCGCAGGACTGGGCGGAAATGCTCTACCGTATGTACAACCACTGGGCTGAGCGCCACGAGTACAAGGTCGAGCTCCTCGACTACCTCGACGGCGACGACGCAGGTCTCAAGTCCGCGTCGATACTCATCGAGGGCGACAATGCCTACGGCTATATGAAGTCGGAATCGGGCGTCCACAGACTCGTCCGCGTGTCACCGTTCGACGCTTCGGGCAGACGCCACACCTCGTTCGCGGCTCTCGAAGTTATGCCCGAGATCGACGACTCCATCGAGGTGGAGATACGCGAAGAAGACCTCATCATGGAGGTCTACCGTTCGAGCGGCGCAGGCGGTCAGAAGGTAAACAAGACCAGCTCGGCTGTACGCCTTATCCACAAGCCCACGGGTATCGTGGTATCGTGCCAGACCCAGCGAAGCCAGTACCAGAACAAGGACTACGCGATGAAAATGCTCCGCTCGAAGCTCATCGAGATAAAGGAGCGCGAGCACCTCGAAAAGATAGAGGACATCAAGGGCGTGCAGAATCAGATAGCATGGGGCTCGCAGATACGCTCGTACGTGTTCATGCCCTACACCCTCGTAAAGGACCACCGTACAGGCTTTGAAAACGGCAATATACAGGCAGTTATGGACGGCGACCTCGACGGCTTCATCAACGCCTATCTGAAGTCGCTCTCACACGGCACATTGCAGAAATAAACGCACTACAGTAAAAGGAGAAAAACTATGAAGATCGCATTCAAGGTATGGAATGTACTCATTCTCATCGGAGCAGCTCTCTCGGTGATATCGGGACTTATCAACGGCGGCATTTTTGGTGCTGTCGTTGCGCTCATATTCAGTCTGCTGTCAATTTTTATGGCGATAGCAGGATTCAAGGGAGACTACACGGGCTGCAAGAAGCTCGCATTTATAGGACTGGTCCTCGACGCTATCAATCTTGTAGTATCGGGATTCTCGGGCAGCGCGATACTTTCGCTGCTGTTGATGATAGTATACGTTGTGCTGTGCATAACACTCGAATCCAAATCATACTAAAAAGAAAAGCACCCTTGCGGGTGCTTTTTTGTTGCGTTTTTCCTTGTGGGACTCTGTCCCACACCCTGCCAAAGGCTCTGCCTTTGGAATCCGCAAGGGCTCTGCCCTTGACCCGCCAAGGGACGCAGTCCCTTGGAACCCGAATTCGCGCAGCCGCTCGCAAGCTCGCTCACTCTGTACAAAGGGCGCAGTCTGCTTTCGGTGGGTAACAATCGCGGGAATGGACCCGCAGTCCATTTTTAGTAAGCGCGTTTACAAGCGACCTCGCGAACCGCCCGCAGGGGCTCCCTGCCGCCGCGTTCCATAGGAAATGGGCGGTGGCTATTTATGGTATTTTCCGCCGCTGATTATCTGAAAGCTCCGATATATCTGCTCGAGGAGCATAACGCGCGCGAGCTGGTGCGGGAAGGTCATCTTCGACATCGAGAGCTTCAGGTCGCCGAGCGCCTTCACCTCGGGGTCGAGCCCGAACGAGCTCCCGATGATGAACGTGACCGTGCTCACGCCCTCGACTCCCGCGGAGCTTATCCGCTCGGCAAGCTCGGGGCTCGTGAGCTGTCTGCCCTCGATACACATAGGTATCACCATGCCCTTAGCGAGCTTCTTTATCTGCTCGCCCTCCTTTTTCAGAGCGGCGGCTATCTCCTTCTCCGAGGGGTTATCGCCGAGGCGGCACTCGTCGAGCTCGCGGAGCGTGAACGTGCAGTACCTTCCGAGCCGCTTGATGTACTCGGCACACGCCGCGCGGAGGTAGTCCTCCTTGAGCTTGCCGACGACTATGAGTTCGATATTCATCAGAAGATAACAGCTCCTCCCTGAGTTTCTACGGGGGCGACTCCCATGAGGTAATCGCGTCCGCGCGTGAAGTCGAGCAGGTGCGACTGCACTGTGCTGTCGGCGATGTCGGGACGGTTGTTGTCCTGACTGAGGTGCCCGAGGATAATGTGCGTCGTGCCCTGACGTATGAGCCTGCTCACCTGCTCGCCGCAGGCATGGTTCGAGAGGTGCCCGTTCGGGGAGAGTATGCGCTCTTTCAGGTAGAGCGGGTACGGTCCGTGGCGGAGCATATCCTCGTCGTAGTTCGCCTCGATGAGCACGAGCCTGCACCCGATGAGCGCGGCGTCTATCTCGGGCGTGACGTGCCCGAGGTCAGTGCAGACCGCGCAGGTCCTGCCGTCCTCGGTGGTTATCCTGTAGCCGCAGCTGTGTATCGCGTCGTGCGGCGTGTTGAAGCACGTGACCTCGCAGCCCGCGCAGGCAATGCTCTTGCCGACTATGTCGACGAGGGGCGAGTTGCCCGATATCTTGTCGGTATCGCACAGCCGCTGGAGCGTGCGCTTCGTACCGTAAACAGGCATACCCGTGTTCTTGGTGAGCAGCTTGAGCCCGCTTATGTGGTCGCTGTGCTCGTGAGTTATGAATACCGCCTGAACAGCTTCGAGGGGGATATTGTTCACCTCGAGCGCGGCGGTCAGTCTGCGGAAGCTGACTCCGCAGTCGATGAGAATGCCGCCCTTTTCGGTGCCTATAAAGGAGGAGTTGCCCTTGCTGGAGCTGAAAAGCGGATATATCCTTGCCATTAAATCACCTTTTAGTCAAAGAAATGACCGCACGGGACGCTCCCTGCGGTCATTTTTATTATAACATAATATGACAGGAAATGCAAGGGCTTTGCCCTTGACCCACCAAGGACTCTGTCCTTGGAACCTGCTGGGGCGCCGCCCCAGACCCTGTCGGGGAACACCGCTGAACAGCCCGTCCCCTCTGTCAGCTTCGCTGACATCTCCCCACACTGT
>JAUMVH010000251.1 GCA_030530245.1 Ruminococcus sp. | reverse complement strand
GCAGAGCCCTCGCAGGGCGTGGGACAGGGTCCCACAGAGATAAAGGACGATTCTTTCCATAAAATATATACATACCAAAAAGGAGACGGCATATGGGCATAAAAATACTGGGAATGGGCTGCTACCTTCCCGAGCAGACGCTAACAAACGATGATTTCACGCGCTTCGTCGACACCAACGACGAGTGGATAAGAACGCGCACGGGTATCGTCGAGAGGCGTATGGCGGGCTGGGAGCCCACATGGTACATGGGCAGCGAGGCTGCCAAGAAAGCCATCGCAAAGGCGGGCATCTCGCCCGAGGAGGTCGGGCTGGTGATAGGCTGCTCGGTTACGAGCGACTTCCACACGCCGAGTATCGCGAGCGTGATACAGTACGAGACGGGCGCGGTCAATGCCGCAGCCTTCGACGTCAACGCCGCCTGCTCGGGCTTCGTGTACGCGCTCGATACGGCGCGGCGCTTCCTCGAGACCGACGACAGCCTGAAATACGTGCTTGTCGTGGCGGCGGAGGCTCTCTCTCGCTTCGTCGATTTCGCCGACAGGTCGACGTGTATCCTCTTCGGAGACGGCGCGGCGGCGGCAGTCATTGAGAAAAGCGACAAGCCCTTCACATCGGCGCTCTGCTCCGACGGAAGCGGCGCAAGGCTGCTCTACGCGAGAACTGTCAACATCGCCGAGGAGGTGAAGCTTGAGTCCGATTTCGACGACGGCTTCCCCGAGAAGCGCCTCCACAAGCTCTATCAGGACGGCAAGGAGGTCTACAAGTTCGCGACAAAGGCTCTGCCTAAGGCTTTCCACCTCGCCGCGGACAAGGCGGGTATCGCTCCCGAGGACATCGACTGGTTCGTGCCGCATCAGGCTAACGTGCGCATAATCGAGACAGCCGCCAAAAACCTCGGAGTCCCCATGGATAAATTTATCGTGACCCTCGACCACTACGGCAACACCTCGAGCGTGTCGATACCGCTCGCGCTGTGCGAATCCATCGAGAAGGGCGTCATCAGACGCGGTCAGAAGCTCGCACTCATCGGCTTCGGAGCGGGTCTGACCTACGCGGGCGCGATTTTTGAATACTGATATGGAGTACGGAAAACTCCCCGACTGCTGGAAGCGCATATTCGAGCTCGAATGGCGGTCGGTGTGCGAGGGGAGCAAGGCTATCGCCGCCGTCATAACCGACACCGACGGGACTATCATCTCCGAGGGCAGGAATATGACGGGCGAGCGCACTATCCCCAATCCGTCCGCCGCCCACGCCGAGACCGAGGCGGTCAGGGGACTGGATACGGAAAAATTCCCCGACAAGCACAGCTACACCCTCCACGCGGGACTTGAGCCCTGCGTGATGTGCATGGGTACGCTCGTTATGGGCGGGATACGCAATGTCGAGATAGCCGCAAGGGACGATTTCGGCGGAGCTATGCACCTGCTCGGCAAGAGCACATTTACGAAAAGCAAGAATATCCGCGTCACGTGGCTCGATAACGAGCTCGGCGACGTACAGCGGGCGCTCCAGACGATACGCGAGCTCCTGTACAATACCGACAGCGCGAAGCTCAGCCGTATGCTGACGGATTTCGCCGTTTACAACGCCGCGGGAGTCAAGGCGGCACAGGACATGGTCGGGCGCGGGATGTTCACCGATAAAACGCCCTCGGACTACACCTCGGAGGAGGTAGTCAGCGAGGTGCTGAGACTTATCAAAACTGAGGAGGATAACTTATGAAAACACGTATCACCGAGCTTTTAGGCTGCGAGTACCCCATAATTCAGGGCGGTATGGCTTGGGTAGCCGAGCACACTCTCGCCTCTGCGGTATCTAACGCAGGCGGTATCGGACTCATCGCAGGCGGAAGCGCTCCGATAGACTACCTCCGCGACCAGATACGCAAGTGCAAGGAAAAGACAGATAAGCCCTTCGGCGTGAATATAATGCTTATGAGCCCCAATGCCGACGACCTCGCTCAGCTCTGCATAGACGAGGGCGTGAGAGTCGTTACCACGGGCGCGGGCAACCCCGGCAAGTACATTCCCGCGTGGAAAGAGGCGGGCATTAAGGTCATTCCCGTTATCCCGTCGGTAGCTCTCGCCAAGCGCATGGAGCGCGCGGGCGCTGACGCAGTTGTGGCTGAGGGCACCGAGAGCGGCGGACATATCGGCGAGAATACGACGATGTGCCTCGTCCCGCAGGTAGTCGACGCGCTCGAGATACCCGTCATCGCGGCGGGCGGTATCGCTGACGGCAGAGGTATGGCGGCGGCGTTCATGCTCGGAGCCGAGGGCGTGCAGATAGGTACGCGCTTCCTCGCGTCGGAGGAGTGTCAGATACACCCCACGTTCAAGGAGCTCGTCATCAAGGCGAAGGACACCGACAGCGTAGTTACGGGAAGATACACGGGTCACCCGTGCCGCAACATAAAGACGAAGTTCTCGAAGAAGCTCGCAAACGGCGAAAAGGACGGAAGCCTCTCGCCCGAGGAGTTCGAGCAGATAACGCTCGGCTCGCTCCGCAAGGCAGTCGTTGACGGCAACGTGGACGAGGGCTCGTTCCTCTGCGGAGCTATCGCGGGAATGGTCAACGAGGTAAAGCCCTGCAAGGACATCGTAGCCGAGATAATGGCGGGCGCAGAGAAGCTGCTCGCAAGATAATTACAATTGTAACAGCAGAAATTACATTTTATCCGTTGGCAGTTGTTCGGCGGAATGGTAAAATAAATACGAAAATCTATGGCTCGCGGAGAAAGACTGACCGTTCATAGTAAGTGAGCGAGCAAAGCGAGCGGCGGCGCGATTTCGGGGTCAGGGGAACTGCGTTCC
>JAUMVH010000037.1 GCA_030530245.1 Ruminococcus sp. | reverse complement strand
GTTGTTGAGGTAGCCGATATTTTGCGCGACGAGGGTGTTTTCCATCTGTCCCTTGTCGTCTCCGATGAGGTTGCCGACGTCGATGAAGTAGCCGTCGGGGTAGTCTCCCCTGCCCGAGCCGTCAAAGAGCACATCGCCTGCTCTGTCGTAGACCATGCCGAGTCGGTGGTCGTCCGAATTCATCATATAGAACGAAGCCTCGCGGTTTATCTTGACTACGAGCACCACCATTCCCACAAGAAATATACTCAGGAAGAGCGTGATTATATGCTGACATCTCTTGATACTTTTCATTCTGCGCTCACCTCCTGCGGTCCGTAAGGGTGTAGTTTACAGGCGGCTGAGGCGGCACGTCCTGCGGCTGAGGCTGAACGGTCGGCGCCTGCGGAGCGCTCTGCATCTGCTGAGGCTGCACAGGCTGAGGCTTCTTTTCGCCCTTTTTGCGCTTCGGAGCCTTGAATACGGGCGACTGCGATGCCACGAGCATTCCCGCCATGAAGCCGCTCACGACCATCGAGCTTCCGCCCATTGAGATGAACGGCAATGTAACTCCCGTGAACGGTATCATATTGCACGAGCCGAAGATGTTCAGCGCCATCTGCACCGAAAATGCCGCGCATATTCCCGCGCACATCGAGCCGTGATAGTACGAGCGCGGCGGGTTCACGAGCGGTATCGCCACTATCATCAGCAGTACGAATACCGACATCACCGAGAACAGCAGTCCCCACTCCTCGCTTATCGTCGCGAAAACGATATCGCTCTGATACGCGAAGACGTTGTGGAGGAAGCCGTGTCCCGCTCCCTTGCCGAACCAGCCGCCGTCAGCGATAGCGATGAGCGCCTGCGCCTGCTGGTAGCCGTTGCCGTCCTTGTCGTTCCATACGTCAACAAAGAGTCGGTCGCGGACGTACGGCGGAGCTACGATTATGCCTATGACAGCGAGCACCGCAAGTGCCGCAACTGCCAGTATTATCGGCTTATTCGAGTACTTGCCCTTGGGGTAGCATATCCTCAGCAGGAAGCCCGCGACGTATATCGCGCCGAAGGTCGGTATGCTTCCGAGGTCGCGGCACCACCACTGGAACAGGCATATCCCCGCGACGATACCGAAGAGTATGAGGTTCTCGTAGACGACGTTGAAGCAGAGCAGCTTGTGCTTCTTCTGCTGCTCCGTGACCGAGGTCGCACAGGCGAGCACCAGCAGCGGCTTCATGAACTCCGACGGCTGAATCGACGTGGACTCACCGAGCGATATCCACATACTGCGGCTTCCCGTGAAAACGAGTATCACTCCCATGAGCAAGCCTATGCCGAGCCATATGAACTTGCGCTTATCCTCTATCCAGCGGTGGTCGCGGCAGACGAAATAGCCTATCCTGCACGCGATGAGCGCCGCGATGATGGTGATGAAGTGCTTGAGCTGAAAGCTCACTCCCCCGAAGCAGGACTGGAAAATCAGTCCCATATTCAGTATGAGTATGAGCATGAAGTCGACAGCGTAGGTCTGCTGTTTGAAGAACGGCATGATTATGAAGTACGCAGCGTCGAGCCCGAGCACGGCTGCCGCGAGCATGAACACGGCGTTGACGTCGTCATAGCTGCCGTTGCTGTACACGTTGAAGAGCATGGCTCCGTGCGCTATGAGCACGAATATGCACGAAAATACGTATGCGAAGGGATTGCTCAATGTCTGTCCCTCCTTTTTCTGAATATGAGGCGGCGCTCACCCACGGTGATGACGTCGTTCTCGCGCAGGCGCTTCTGCTGCACGTGTACGCCGTTTACGTACACGCCCGACTTCGAGCCGATGTCGGTGATAGTCCACTTGCCGTCCGCGACGTTGAGTATCGCGTGATACCGCGACACCGACATATCGGGTATACGTATATCGGCGTTTTCGTGGCGTCCTATCAGTATCTCGTCGCACTCGAGCGGATAGCCGCGGTCGCGGTCGGCGAGCTCCATATCCGCCGATATCTTCCGCCAGCGCTTCCTGCCCGAGCTCTTCTCGCGGTAGGACGTTATCATCAGCACCAGCGCGCATATATCCAGCGCGGCTGCCGATACCGCGCACATTATCAGTTTAGCTGCGTCCATATCTGTCCCTTTCCTTATATAGTGTATCCGATAGTTAATATTATATCATACCTGCTCCGATAAAGCAACCGCACGGCGAAAATCTTGCATTTATTTTGCATTGGTTACATACCGATAAAAAATCCGCTGCCCGTATTCCACGGACAGCGGACAGCCTTAAACGTTGTAGATTATCTCGGAGTATGTCGGGATAGGCCAGTAGCTAAGCGGCATATTCAGCTCTATCTCGTCGGCGATACTGCGCATTATGTCCATCTCCGCGAGCACGTAGTCGTGGTAGAACTCCGCCTGCTTGAGAACATCGCTTATCTCGGAGGCTGCGTTCACCTGCTTCTCGAGGCGCTCTATCGACTCGTAGAAGCGGTCGCAGAGGTCGTTGAGCTTGTCGGCTATCTTCTCCTCGGACTTCGAGGTGATACCTATCGACTTCTTGCAGGCAATAGCCGTGCAGAGCTTGTCGAGGTACTCGAGCGACGCGGGAAGGAGCTGCTTTCTCGCCATTTCGACCATTGTGCGGGCTTCGATACGTCTTGTCTTGGAGTATTTCTCGAGGTGTATCTCGGTGCGGGCAGTGAGCTCCTCGCGGTTGTAAATGCCGAATTTACGCAGTATGCGGAGGTTTTTCTCGTCCGTGTAGTGAGGCATACAGTCGACCGTGGACGGGTAGTTGGGAAGTCCGCGTCTCTCGGCTTCCTTGACCCACTCGGGCGAGTAGCCGTCGCCGTTGAAGATGATGCGGCGGTGCTTCTTGAGCACGTCCTTGAGCAGCTTCTTTACCTCGTCCTCGAACTCGTTCGAGCCCTTGAACGGCTCGAGTATCTCCGTGAACTGGCTGAGCTCCTCGGATACGATGGTGTTGAGCAGAGCGTTCGGGCACGCGATGTTGTCCGACGAGCCGACCATACGGAACTCGAAGCGGTTTCCCGTGAAGGCGAAAGGAGATGTTCTGTTGCGGTCGGTCGAGTCCTTCGGGAACGACGGGAGCGCGTTCACGCCTATCTCGAAATTCTTGGTCTGGGTCTTGTATACGCCGTCCTCCTCTATCGCTTTGAGCACCGCGTCGAGCTCCTCGCCGAGGAACATCGAGATGATAGCGGGCGGAGCCTCATCCGCGCCGAGACGGTGGTCGTTGCCTGCGGAAGCCGCAGACAGGCGCATGAGGTCGGCATATTCGTCAACGCCTTTGATGAGAGCGCAGAGTATCGTCAGGAACTGGAGGTTCTCCATGGGAGTATCGCCGGGGTCGAGGAGGTTCTGTCCGTCGTTGGTGGACATCGACCAGTTGTTGTGCTTGCCCGAGCCGTTTACGCCCTCGAAGGGCTTCTCGTGGAGCAGGCATACGAGTCCGTGGCGGAGCGCCACCTTCTCCATTATCTCCATTGCGAGCTCATTCTGGTCCGTGCCGAGGTTGGACGTCGTGAAAATGGGCGCCATCTCGTGCTGTGCGGGGGCGACCTCGTTGTGCTTGGTCTTGGAGTAGATGCCGAGCTTCCACAGCTCCTCGTCGAGCTCAGCCATATAAGCGGCTATTCTCGGCTTGAGGTTCGCGAAGTACTGGTCGTCGAGGTCCTGACCCTTGGGAGGCTTCGCGCCGAAAAGTGTACGTCCCGTGAGGACAAGGTCCTCGCGGCGGTCGAATTTATTCTTATCAATGAGGAAATATTCCTGCTCGGCTCCGACGGTCGAGGTCACGCGTGTGACGTTCTCGTTGCCGAAGAGCTTCAGGAAGCGTACAGCCGTCTTGCTGAGCGCGTCCATCGAGCGGAGAAGCGGAGTTTTCTTGTCGAGCGTCTCGCCCGTATACGACACGAAAACGGTCGGGATATAGAGGCTCCCCTCCTTGACGAAGCAGTAGGAGGTCGGGTCCCACGCCGTATAGCCGCGCGCAGAGCTGGTCTGACGCAGACCGCCCGACGGGAACGACGAGGCGTCGGGCTCGCCCTTGATGAGAGCCTTGCCCGAGAATTCCATCAGTGCGGTGCCGTTGGGTCCGGGGCTGATGAAGGAGTCGTGCTTCTCGGCGGTCGAGCCTGTCATAGGCTGGAACCAGTGAGTATAGTGGGTAGCGCCGTGCTCTATCGCCCAGTCCTTGATGGCGTTCGCAACGACATCGGCGGTCTCGGTATCGAGCGGCTCGCCCTTCTCCATAGTTCTTCTGAGGTTTTTGTAGATGTTCTTCGGGAGCTTGCTCTTCATCACGGTCTCGTTGAAGACGCTGCAGCCGAATATCTCGGGGATACTGGTCATAAATATTTCCTCCTGTAATACTCCATTGATTACTATATTATAGCACACGCCGCCGAAAAATGCAACACTCCGAGACACAAAGCTGCAAATTCAATTATTTTTCTTCAACTGCCGCGCATTATTTATCTATTCCGACAAATTTTGCGATATTGCGGGAAATCCCTTGAAATCTGCATTTCTTAGTAGTATAATTTAGAAGTTCGTGAATACTTATATGATTCATAAAGAGGTATTGATATGAAAAAAACAGCCGTTAAAGCCGCTAAACCTGCCAAGCTCACAGAAGAAAAGCTGAAACCGAAGCTTTTCTCCGTCATCAAGAATTATTCGCTTTCGCAGTTCATCAAGGACGTGGTCGCAGGCATTATCGTCGCGATAATCGCTCTGCCGCTGTCTATCGCACTCGCGCTCGCGTCGGGAGTCGGTCCCGAGCAGGGTCTGTATACCGCCATTGTGGCGGGCTTCATCGTAGCCCTCCTCGGCGGAAGCCGCGTACAGATAGCGGGTCCTACAGCCGCGTTCGCGACCATTGTCGCAGGCATTGTCGCCACCGAGGGCATGGACGGGCTCATCATCTCGACCATCATCGCGGGTATTATCCTCGTCATTATGGGACTATGCCGCTTCGGCGCTCTCCTCAAATATATCCCGAGCACGATAACGAGCGGCTTCACGTTCGGTATCGCCGTAACTATCGTCATCGGACAGATAAAGGACTTCCTCGGGCTCACATTCGACTTCGGCAGAGCCGAGAAGCTCTTCGGCTTCACCTTCAAGCTCGATGAAGCTCCTATCGAGACGGTCGACAAGGTAAAGGCTGTCCTCCTCAACATCGGCTCGCTCAACTGGCAGGCGCTCGTCATCGGTCTGCTCTCGCTCGCTATCCTCATTCTGTGGCCGAAAAAGCTCGAGAAGATACCCGCCTCGCTCATCGCAGTCGTCGTCTGCTCGCTCATCGTCAAGTTCTCGGGTATGCACGTCAACACAATCGGCGACCTGTACACCATTTCCTCCGACCTCCCCAAGCTCACTCTCCCCGAGGTATCGTTCGCGAGGGTGAAGGCTCTCCTGCCGAATGCGTTCACTATCGCTGTGCTCGCGGCGGTGGAGTCGCTCCTCTCGTGCGTCGTTGCCGACGGTATGATAGGCTCGAAGCACCGCTCGAATATGGAGCTTATCGCGCAGGGCATCGCCAATATCGGCTCGGCACTCTTCGGCGGTATCCCAGCCACGGGTGCTATCGCACGTACCGCCGCAAACGTCAAGAACGGCGGCAGAACGCCTGTTGCGGGCATGGTGCACTCCGTTGTGCTGCTCGTGATACTCGTGCTGCTCATACCGCTCGCCTCGCTCATTCCCATGCCGACCATCGCCGCTATCCTCTTCATCGTGGCGTATAATATGTGCGGCTGGAGAAATATCCGCAACACCATTAAGACCGCTCCCAAGAGCGATATCATCGTACTCTTCGTGACCCTGATACTCACCGTAGTTTTCGACCTCGTGGTCGCTATCGGTATCGGACTCGTCCTCGCGGCTCTGCTCTTCATGAAGCGTATGGCTGACGTCACCGAGGCTCACGCGTGGGTCGACATCGACGACGAGGAGACCGACCCCGACAATATCCTCCTCAAGAAGATACCCGACAACACCCGAGTTTACGAGATAAACGGTCCTATGTTCTTCGCGGCGGCGGACAAGTACAAGTATATGCTCGACGACAAGAATATCGACGTCCTCTGCATACGTATGCGTAACGTGCCCGCTGTGGACGCTACGGGCGTCGAGGCTCTCTACCGCATCGTCAAGCGCTGTGAGCGCCATAACGTCAAGGTCGTCTTCTCGCACGTCAACGAGCAGCCCATGAAGGCTATGCAGAAAGCGGGACTCGTCAAGCTCGTGGGCAAGAAGAACTTCTGCTCGCATATCGACACCGCACTCCTCCGCGCCGAGGAAATAGAGCGCGACCTGCGCCACGCATAACATATAAAAACAGCGGCACCCGTTGAGAGTGCCGCTGTTTTTGTAATATGGAGGAGAGTTGTGTCACTTGTTAGCGTCCCATTCTTGCAGCACGCGCGCGTCGTTTGCGGTGATACCGTTGAAATCTGTATCCGCGTTGAAGGCACCCTGTGACGAGAGCGCATACTTGTCATGGTTTGCGATGGACTGGAGTATCGCTACCGAGTCCGCAACAGTTGCTTTTTTGTCACAGTTGGCGTCGCCCCAGACAGCGTTGTATACGTCGATACTGCCGAATACAACGGGGTCTGACGCAGCTTCGGGAGTTACGTATTCGGGAGATATAGACAGCTCCCTTGCTATCTTTCCTGCGACTGCTATCTGCTCGGACAGCGTAGTCCCCGTGGGAGGAACGAGCTCGACGTATGACGTATCAAAGCCGTCCACAGAGGAGGCGACCTCCCGAACGCTGTAGCCCTCGAGCTCCTTTTCCGCGTATTCGGTGAGCGCGTCCTTTACGCTGAACTCCTTCGGTACGACGTTTTCCGCACATATCACATCGTAATCATCGTACATGACATATAACGCCGTGTTATATATGTTCACGCCCCTGCCGTACCAGTCAGACATGGAGTATCTTTCGGTGATGAGGGTGCAGTCGGTTATCATGCCCTTTTCCTTGAGCAGCTCGCATATCTCGACCTGCGTTTTCAAGTCTGCGTTTGCGACCGCGAAACTCTTTTCCCAGTCGCCGAAAAAGCTGTCCGTAAGGAATATCGGAGGCTCATAGTCCTTTCTTATCAGTTCATCAATATCCTGTTGTTCGACACCGTCAGCCTTCGTGAACATTATCTCGTCGTTGAGCTTGTGGAAGGCTTTGAAGTGCGTGCCGTCCTCGTTCACGAAAACGCGGTCGTCCCTGATAAAGCCGTTCTCTACCTCGGTATATCCCTCGAGCATTTTTGCGGTGCTTTCGGAATTGAATGAGGTTTCGGTGTAGACAGCGCTTGCAGTCATGGGTGTGAGCATTGCGGCGGCAGTCAGAACAGCCGCCGCCATTCTTATCATAGTTTTTTTCATAGTGATTCCTCCTTTATATGTCATCATTCCTCTGTTTCTACTACGTTATAGATTATGTATTTTTCCGAGCCCGTGAACCTTACGGCAACCTGTTCCTTCGAGCTGACACCTATCATGTTGTAAAGCTGCGCGGAAAGGTCCTCGGGCAGGGAGTCTGCGTAATATGTCGGGCGGAGCGTTATCTCGCCGATCTGCTCTGCGAGCGAATCGGCGTATGCCTCTGCACTGCCTCTGACGAGCATCTCGTTGCCCGAGAGCCTGATCAAGAAGAAGTTTGCCTCGAGCATATCATCATAGCCGAATGACTCGCTTGTGGGCATTTCGGGTATGTCCTGTGTCGTTTCAAGCGCTATCTCGGGTATTTCTGACTCAGTCTGCTGAGCTATAGTCGTAGTCATGGGAGCACTTACCGATGTCGTCAAACTCGTCCCCGCAGTCGTTAGACTTGTTAGCGTTGTCGTGCGTACTGCTTCCACAGTCTGCCGAGCGGAA
Source organism: Ruminococcus sp. (assembly GCA_030530245.1). Taxonomy (GTDB): domain Bacteria; phylum Bacillota; class Clostridia; order Oscillospirales; family Ruminococcaceae; genus Ruminococcus. Next base: position 9,725 of record JAUMVH010000037.1, on the reverse strand, counting down.
GCTGTCGTCGCCGCAGTAGTTGCGGCAGTCGTCTGCACCGTCGCCACAGTCTGCGAAGCGGCAGTGCCCGTCGAGGTCGGAGCAACAGCCGTCACCGCCGAGGTCGTCTCGGTCTCGGCTACAATGCCCGAACTGCTCGGAGTCGGCTTCTTCGGCGGCTTCATAGCGTGGGTGAATATGCCTATCCCGAGCACCGCAGCTGTCGCGAGCGTGAGAGCCGATGTTCTGCGGATAAGCGCGAGCCTGCGGCGTTTCCTGTCGGATATGCGCTGCTCTGCTTTTTTGAATGCATTGGCTTCTATCTCGCTATAACTCTTCATACTCGAACCCACTCCTTTCAAGTTCGTTTTTCAGAGCCTGCTTTGCCCTGTATACCAGATTTCCCACCTGCCGCTTGGTCTTCTTCATAATACGGGCTGTTTCCGCGGTATCGAAGTCCTCGAAGTACATCAGGAACAACACCTGCCTGTAGTCGCTGTTAAGGGTCGATATCGCGTTATAAAGCATAACGCGCTGTTCCTCTTTCAGATACCTGTTCTCGACCGAAACGCCGTCGGTGAGAGAATGCATATCGTCTATCGGTATACCGACCGTTTTCGAGGAGCGTCTTATGTAGTCCACGGCGATATTGCGCGCTATCGAGAAAAGCCACGTCTTGAAGCTGCTCTTCTCGGAGAAGCGCGGTCTGTCTGCGATAAGGACTGAAAAGACGTCCTCGGTGAGCTCCTCGGAAACGCCTATATTATTGACAAAGCCGTTTATATAGAAGATGAGCCCGTCCGTATACGAGCGGACTATCTCCGACATTCCGCTGTTGTCACCCGAAAGGAAACGGCGGTAGCTACTTGCACCGTTATCCATAATGAGAATCCTTTCTGTTTTATTCTCTGTAACTTAGTCGTATGAGAGTGCGTTTTTTCTCACCGAAAAATATATTTTTATCATTTAACTGTCAGTGCACCGCCGCCCTGACGATACCGCCGCTTCAATGCTGAGTCCGCCAAAAAAACAAGCCCTCGGAACGTATCCGAGGGCTTACTTGTTATTATTTGCGCTGTGCCGTGGACTGCTGCGTGTTGCGCGGAGTCCGCTCGACCTTCTTGTTGAGGAAAACATCGCGGTTCTCGGTGAACCTGAGGCTGTCCTTGACAGTGTAGTCCGACGCGCCGCTCTGCTTATGCACGGTCTTGAGAGCCGAAAGCTTGGGGAGAACAACTACACAAGCAATGATAAGTCCGATAAGGAAGCTTACAAATATTCCGCCCATGTCATCAACCTCCCGATAAAATATGCAGGATTATCCAGAGCAGTGAGAGCACGAAGCCGACACCGCCTGTTATACCGATAAACATTCCCGCAGCCTTGCCCTTGTCAGCAGGCAGATTGCCCACGAGCTTGCCCGTCTGACCGTTCATGGCAAACATATACTTCTGGTCGTTCCATGTGGTGTTCAGTATCCACACGGGATAGAGCGCGTACTGCGCCTTGCCGCCGTTGAGCTTCACCGCAGAGCTCTCGCAGCGCACCGTATCATAGCCTCTTACCGTCGCAGCAAACGCCGCCTCGGTGCTCTTCTTGATACGTTCATTCGCGCGCGCGATGCTGTCGTCGGCGGACACATCGTACTTGTCCGCGAGATAGCCCGAGAGATAGGCAGTCTTGAAGTCTACCGCCTGACTGAAATCGAACGGCTCTATCGACTCCATAAGGTCGTCGGGCATCTTCTCCGAGCCGTCAACGGGGACGTGCTCGAAGGCTATCCTGCCCTTGCGTATCGCCTGATAGTAGGACGTTTCCACATAGTGATAGTTGGCGTCGTACCACGTCTTTCGCGTCTCGGCACGGAAGCACATATTCGCGTCAGCCTGTGCTCCGAACAGCCACACGGGGACGTAAAGTCCCTTTATCTCGTCGATGTGGTTCTGGTCCTTGAACACCTTCGGGAGCAGCGACTTGCCCGAGATGTACCTCTCGTAGGCAGCCTTTGCGGCAGCCTTGTCGAGCTTGAAGGGGATAACGAGGTCGGGACGCAGATCGCCCGAGAACGTGCCCGCCATGATGACGGGGTTATTGCAGTAGGGGCAGAACGACGCACCCGTGGTCTCCTCGGCGATTATCTGACCGCCGCAGGACTTGCAGGAGTAGACACGCATATTGTTTGTCTCTCCCTCTTCCCACTCGCCTCCTGCCTCGGACTCCCACGACATATCGTCGCCCGTAGCCTCGCTGAGCTGTAGATTGTAGTCCTGTACCGTTTCGACGTCGAACTCCGAGTCACAGTACGGGCATTTCATTTTCTGCGCCGCACTGTTGAACTCGAGCTTCGCGCCGCAGCACGGACATTTATATTCGTTTGCGTCCGTCATACGGTCTTACCTCCGATCGTTGGCGGGATCATCCTACGATATCGTCGTCGTTGAAGGGGTCACCGCACTCGCCGCAGAACTTGGGCGGGTTAAACGGATCGGCGGGCTCCCAGCCGCACTTGTCGCACTTGTACTTGGGAGCGTCAGAGGGCTTGCCCTTGCCGCACTCAGCGCAGAACTTGCCCTTATTAACAGTGCCGCACTCGCAGGTCCAGCCGTCAGCATCAGCGGGCTTGGGCTTGCCGCACTCGGCACAGAACTTGCCTGTATTGCCTGTATGGCCGCATGAGCAGCTCCATGTGTCTGCTGCGGGAGCGGGAGCGGGCATAGGCTTGCCGCACTCAGCGCAGAACTTGCCTGTGTTGCCTGTCTTGCCGCAAGAGCAGTCCCATGTAGCGCCGCTTGCCGCAGCCGCAGCTGCCGCGCCTACCATGCCTGCCATACCTGCCATGCCTGCAGCGCCTCCGCCCATATTGGGTACATCGCCGCCTGCCATGTTGAACAGACCCTGAGCGTTCATGCCGCCTGTCTGCTGAGCCATATTGAGACCGTAGAAGCCCATTGCAGCGCCGTTTGCGTTGTTTGCAGCGTCCTGCATAGCCTGAGCCTGTGCCTGTACCATTGTAGCGGCAGCAAATCTCGGGTCAGCGTTCCAAGCGAGGTCTTCGTACTTCTTGATTCTCTCCTCGTCCTCCGTAGGAATGCTTACGGACTCGATAGCGAGAGTTACGAGCTCGAGACCGCGCTGCTCAAGCCAGAAGGGATTGAGGAGCTCCTTCATGGTAGCTGTGATAGCCTCTGTCTCGCCGGGGAGCTTATCGTACTGGAAGGTTTGGCTCAGCTTTGCGAAAGCGGGCTGGAGCTTCTGGTTGATCTCGCCCTTGAGCTGCTCCTCGACCTCGGAGAACTTGTATGTATCCTTTACGTTGCCGCAGAGCTTATACAGCGTCATAGGATTGGACACCTTGAGCGAGTACAAGCCGAAGCAGCGCAGATTAACTGTGAAGCTCTTGTTTATGCTGGGGTATACGACGTTGAACGGAACAGGACGGGGAGTGCCGAACTTCTTGTTCATCATTTCCTTGATGTTGAAGTAGTAGATACGCTGGTCGTGAGCAGTCTCGCCGCCGAAGGTGATACGTCTTCCGAGAACGCTGATGGTATCCTTGAGGCTTCCGAAGAAGTCGCCCGAGAACACAGTGGGCTCCGTGGAGGTATCGTACACGAATTCACCGGGGACCGCGCACAGCTCGACGGGCTGACCCTGGTCCACGATCATCATGCACTGACCTTCGTTGACAACGATAACGCTTCCGTTGGTGATGATGTTGTCATTGCCCTTGTTGTTTACGCCCTTCTTGACCTGCTTCTGTCCCTTGACTACCAAAGTGTCGCTGGGGATAGTGTCGCAGTAGAAGAATTCCTTCCACTGATCGGCGAGGATACCGCTTCCCGCAGCCATAGCCGCCTGACCGAGTCCCGTGTTCATTGCGCTGTTGACAGCGTTTTTGACGATTTGTTTAAGTCCCATGATAATAGCTCCTTTCGGGTCATACCCTTGAAATTACGTGCAATACTATGAAATATCGCCGTATTATAAGCACTTTTATGTCGGTATCGCACCAACATAAGTTAATTATAACATATTATTACTAAAATTGCAACAGCCGCGGGAAGAATTTTCAGTTTTTTTGTTTGTCGGACGCGATATTGGCGGCGCGGACACCGCGCTTATAACATATTATTACTAAAAATGCAACAGCCGCGGGAAGAATTTTTCAGTTTTTTGTTTGCAGGGCGCGATATTGGCGGGCGGACACACGGGTCCGCCCCTACCATTTCTTAGTCCCACTCTCCCCACACATCGGGGCAGTAGCCCACGGTCGCCTTTTTGCCGTTGCGGACTATCGGAGTGCGTATGAGCTGCTGATTCTCGAAGAGCTTCTCCTCGCGGTCGCTGTCGGAGAGGTACTTCATCAGCGTGAGGGTGTCCCTGTCCTTCGCGGACTCGTTCACCATCTCCGCAATGCCGCCGACAGCGCGCTTCACGCCGTCAAATTCGCCGCGGGACATGCCCTTCTCCTTCATGTCGATGAGCTGGTACTTTATGCCGCGCTCCTTGAACCAGCGCTCAGCCTTCTTGGTGTCGAAGCACTTCTTTGCACCGAATATCTGTATATTCACGCTCAGTCCTCCTTCACGCCCATTGTGTTTATATCGGCGACCTCACCGCTCTTGGTGAAGGTGATGCCGATGAGGTCGAGACCGCTCTGCGCGAAGTAGAGGCGCATGGTCGTGAAGCGCGAGAACATCGGTATCTTCGCGGAGTGCGTCACAGCGGCGCCGCCAGTGCCGTTCCATGTGAGGGTGCCGCTGGCGGTGCCCATCGCGAATATGGTCAGCGGTATCTGCGCGAGCTCGCTCTGCGTCGACGAAGCCGTCACCTCGACGCTATACCAAGCTGGCTCGAGCACCGTCAGCGCAAAGCTGTAATTCGTGCCCTTGACCGCCTTCACGCCCGAGATGTCTATCGTCAGCCCGTCCTTGAGGTCGTAGAATACCACGGGCTCGTCGGAGTCCTGCTCATCGGCGGGACGTCCCTCTATCGCGACGGTGTCCGCCTGCCCGACAGTGCGCCTGAAGGCGTTGGTCGTGAGGATAAAGCGGCAGATATTCGCCGCATTGCGCTGGAGCTCGCCGCGTGTGAGGTCGCCTGAGGCGAGGCTCGCGAGGGTATTGTCGGGGTTGTCGTCGCCGTCCGCGCAGACCATGTACACGTCGTTCTGAGCCTTTGCCATAGCCGCGAAGTCGCCCTTGTCTGGGTCACAGCCGCGGCGGCTGATGTTAGCCCACCAGTCGGTCATCGTGAAGCCCGTATAGCCCCAGTCCTTGCGGAGAATCGTCGTGTTGAGGTCATAGTTTCCCGCCGTCCACAAGCCGTTGACCTTACCATAGGTCGTCATGATCGAGGTCGCGCCGCCCTGCTTCACGGCAATTTCAAAGCCGCGCAGGTATATCTCGCGGAGGGCGCGCTCGGAGACAGCCGCGTCGAGGAAGTGGCGGTTCGTCTCCTGATTGTTGCCGCAGAAGTGCTTTATCGTGCCCGTCACGCCAGAGTCGCGCAGACCACGGAGCTCCGCCGCCGCCATAGTGCCCGTGAGGTACGGGTCCTCGGAGAAATACTCGAAATTGCGCCCGTTGAGCGGGTGGCGGTGGATATTCATACCCGGTCCGAGCAGGCAGTCGACCTTGTTCGCACACATCTCCATGCCCATGCAGCGGAACAGCTCCGTCACGAGCTCCTTGTTGAAGGTGGAGGCTATCATCATGCCGTTAGGGAGGCTGAACGCCTTTGTGCCGCAGTCGAGCCTCATGCCCGAGGGTCCGTCGGAGCAGCACGCCGCGGGTATGCCGAGCTCGTTGAGCCTGTCGGTGACGCCGCCGAAAGCGGAAGCCGTTCCCGCCGTAACTCGCGGACTTCCCATGCCTTCGCCGCGGATAATGCACGCAAGCTCGTTATCGCTAAGCTGGGCGATGAACTCGTCCATCGTGTTCTTGCCGCTGTGGACGTCGGCGAGGCGTATGCCCACGTCGCCCGTCTGCGGGAGCTCGGCAGGGAGCTCAGCCAGCCGCCTTGCGTCCTCGTCGACCTCGCTGAGCGGCACGGGCTCGAAGCCGAGCTTGAAGCCGTCGCCGTCAGCAACAGGGCGGAAGCGCTCGAACGCCTCATGCGGCGCGAGAGCCTGCTCGCACGTACGAACCACTGCCGTCTCGCGGAGCTCGATATTCGCCGAATCCTCGCTGTTACAGCCGCCGATGAAAAAGCTGTACCTGCCATTTTCGAGCACGAAGCAGCTCTTGTGTCCCGTCGCGCCGCTGTCGTCGTAGGAGGCACAGTCGCGCAGGTCGGCGGTGAGAATGAGGATCTGCTCCTCGTTGGGAGCGAGGGTGCGCGTCTTCTCAAAGGCGCAGAGCGTCTTCACAGGCTGCCCGAGCTCGCCCTGCGGACGGCTGAGGTACATCATCACTACCTCCTTGCCGCAGAATTTGCCTGTATTGCGCACTTTCACGTATATGCTCGCAGTCAGCCCGCTGACGTTGCAGGTCTGCACGGACACGTCAAATGTGGTGTACGAGAGTCCGAAGCCGAACGGGTAGCGCACCTTCTCGGGCGCGAAGGTGTCGAAATATCGGTATCCGACGTAGATGTCCTCCGCGTAGAAATTGCGGTCGCGGTCGCCAAAATATTTGTGCGAGGGGTAGTCCTCGACGCTGTAGGCGATAGTATCGGGGAGCTTGCCGCACGGGCTTATCCTGCCCGTGAGGACGTCAGCGGCGCCCGTACCGCCCGTCATTCCGCCCTGCCAAACGTACAGCAGAGCGTCGGGAGCCGTGCTCTCGATGTATTTGAGGTCGATGAGCCCGCCCACGTTCAGCAGGACCACGACCTTTTTGAAGCCCGCACGCACCTTCGCGAGCATATCCTTTTCCTTGTCGGTCAGCAGGAACGAGCCCGCCTCCACGCGCGATTCCATCTCCTCGCCCGCGGTGCGTCCGATGATGACTATCGCCGTATCGCCCTTTGCAGCGGCATTTTTCACGGTCTCCCCGTCGAGCGGCATCTCCTCCTGCGACCACGGCTCGCCGCCCCAGCCCGCGCCGAGGTCGATGGGGTTAGCCTCGTCCCACTCGCGGTAAATGGCGAGGAGCTCCTCGTTAACCTTCACGCCCGCCTCGATGAGTCCGTCCGTTATGCCTGTCACCCTCGACACGTTGACCATTCCGCCCGAGCCCGTGCCGCTCTTGTAGTAGTGGAGCTGTATGCGTCCGAAGACGGACACCGTATCGTCCTTTTTCAGCGGCAGAGCTTCGTTGTCATTGCGGAGCATTACTATGCCCTCAGCCGCGGCGTCGGCGGCGGTGCGGAGGTAGTGCTCCCAGTCAAGAATCATATTCATAATCTTGTCCTCGTTTCATAATTGATATACACAATTATAGCATACAAATGTGTAAAATGCAACAGGCGCGGCGATAAATGTCCGCACTATCCGCCTACGCCGCGATTTGGCGGCGCGGTGACTCCCTGTAGTACAGGGAGATGTCAGCGAAGCTGACAGAGGGTCGCGGCTCCTGTTGGGAGACCGCGCTTATAACATATAATTATAAATAAATCAACAGCAGCTCATATTGTACGGCAAAATGCACAAATTCAACCGCGTTATTTCTACGGGAGCATTGTCGGTTTTCGTTGACAAACACGGCAATTAGTGGTATAATTGGTGTATAGTGGTTTTGGCGGTGTGCCGAGACCGCATTTGACGTAAGGAGGTCAAAAAGATGAAATTGAAGAGAATACTTGCAGTCGGTACGGCGATGCTCGGCGTGAGCGCGTTCGTGCCAACGCCGATAGTGCAGAAGTGCGTCTCGATGGTGTTCGCGGACGACGATTCGCTCTCCTACGGCGATTTCACCTATCGTATCAGCAGCAGCTCGGTGTACAACTCAGAAACGGGAAAATACGAGTCACACGAGTACGCCCGCGTATTCAAGCTCGCTGATTCTGCCAAGGGCGATATCGTTATACCCGACGAGATAGAGGGCTACAAGGTCGAGGTTGTCGACTTTGAGGGACTCTTCTACGGCAGGGACGACATTACCTCGGTAACGTTCCCGAAGTATATCGTATCCGCGGAAAGCTTCTACGCTATCCCCGAGACCTGCGAGATAAAATTTGCGGAGGGCTGCGAGAACTTCTGTATCGAAAACGGTTTCCTTGTCCAGAACAACGCTTCCTATACCGACTATAACGACGGCTGGAGGACTAAGCAGGGCAAGTCTATCCTCCGCTCCATAGAACCGCTTTCGGGCGAGGTGACTGTGCCCGAGGGCATTGTCCAGCTGTACGGCACTTTCTCGGGAAACGCCGATATCACCACGATAAACCTGCCCTCGACAGTCAGCTATATCGGCTGGTACTTCTGCGCGGATATGCCCTCGCTGACTGCGATAAACGTCGCTGAGGACAATCCGACATACTTTTCCTATAAGGGCGCGCTCGGCAGATACCGCGACGTAGGCAGCGGCTACTACGACGAGGAAAACTCCGAATGGGTCCACGTCCCCGAGTTAGCAAAGTATATCCTCGCTGTACCCGAGGGCTACGAGGGCGAATTCGTCGTTGACGACGGCGATGCCCTGACGCTTTCGAGCATATGCTTCGAGGACGTATCAAAGATGACTGCCGTAAAGCTCGGCAAGGATACCATATTCAACTGCGCGGGCTTCGCGGGCTGCACCTCGCTCGAGGAGATAGAGCTCAACGGCGAGGTCTACTCCGTAAGCGGCATAGAGAAGTGGCGTCAGAGCTACTATGACGAAGAGACAGGCGAATGGAGAAGCAGCGACGAGGCTGAGAGCTTCAATATGACAGAGGCTATGTTCGGCGATACCAAGTGGTATCAGGAGCAGCCCGACGGCGTGCTCTACTGCGGCGACACCGTCATCGGCTACAAGGGCGAGCCGAGCGGTGATAAGCTCGATATCAAGGACGGCACACGCACCATCGTTGACAAGGCTTTCAACGGTCTCGATATCGCAGAGGCGAACATACCTGCCTCCGTCGAATACATAGGCAGATACGCGTTTGACTGCCCGAATCTCACGGCTGTCAACATCGCCGCCGACAACAAGGAATACTGCTCCGACGAGGGCGTTGTATACGACAAGGATAAGACCATGCTCAAGCTCTATCCGCAGGGCAAGACCTCCGAGAGTTATACTGTCCCCGACGGCGTGCAGATAATCGTCCCTAACGCGTTCGACGGCAACAAGTTCATCAAGACGGTCGATATCCCCGACTCAGTCTACAACATATCGGGCTGGGACGAATACGGCGGTTCGTTCAAGAACTGCACGGCTCTTGAAAATATCGTTATCCCGAGCTCTGTTGGTTATCTCGACAGCGGCGCGTTCTACGGCTGCAAGCTGAAGTCCCTCGACCTGCCCGCCACCCTCGACAGCTTCAATGCAGGACATTCCAACTATGACTACCTCATATTCAGGAATCCCCAGTGCGAGATACAGGGCATGAACCCCTGCACTCTCGTAGGACTTGATGGCTCGAGTGCACAGGCGTTCGCGCAGGAGCACCAGCTGGAGTTCATGCTCCTCGACGACTACGACAAGGCGCAGGCGACGGCTACGACCACTACAACCACAACTACAACGACTACCTCAACTACGACTACTGCGACCACTACTACAACTACCAAGGCGACCACTGCTTCTACCACAGCGCCGCCAACTACTACCACCACAACTACTACGCCGACACCGCCGACTACTACCACCACAACTACT
>JAUMVH010000250.1 GCA_030530245.1 Ruminococcus sp. | reverse complement strand
AATGGTATAATTCACGTGTAACCTTTTGCACCGTCACCCCGTACATAATAGCAGAAACGAGAAAGGAGGCATACAGGTGGAAGACAGGAAGCTCGTCCGACAGCTCCGCAAGCAGGACGAAAAGGCACTTGTGGTACTTGTCGAGCGGTACAGCCCGTACGTCAGCACCGTCGTGAGGAACATCGTCAGCGGCGTACTCACTGACAGCGACATCGAGGAGCTCACCGCCGACGTGTTCATACGTCTGTGGAACAGCTCCGAGAAGCTCCGCGCGGAGACTCTGCGCCCGTATATGGCGGCTATCGCACGTAATCTCGCCGTCGACCGTCTGAGGGCGATGCACTTCACGGTCGAGCTCGACGAGATAGAGCTCGCGGACGGCTCCGACATCGAGTACGAGACCGAACGCCGTATGCTTGCCGATGAGCTCAACCGAACCATCGAAGAAATGGAGCCGCGAAGCCGCGAGCTCTTGCTGAGGTTCTACTATTATTATCAGAAGATACCGCAGATAGCCGCTGAGATGTGCATGAGCGAATCTGCCTGCAAGACCGCGCTTCACCGCGCGAGGAACAAACTGAAGAAAATGCTTACCGAAAGGGGTTACGGCAATGAAACATGATCTATACGAGCTTTTTTCCGAATACGGCGGCGAGCTCCCCGAGATAGAGGAGAAGCCCTGCGACACCGAGCGGATAAAACAGCTCGTGCTCGAGGGCACACAGAAAAAGCGCCCGATGAGGCGCGTCAGGCCGAAGCTGTTCATCATCTGTGCAGCCGCTGTCCTGACGGCGGTATCGGGTCTGACCGTTGCCGCGGCGACCGACGGATTCAGCCACTTCCGAAGCATACTCGGCAGGACTGAGCCGAGCGGAAACCTCTCCGACGAGCTCCCGCTGATGAGCGGCAGCGATGTCAGCGGCATGGAGCAGAACTTTTCCGAGAACCGCATAGTCTTCACGGGAAGCGGCGCCATGACAGTCTCAACGGCGGGTATGTACTACGATAACAACACGCTCATGCTGTCGTTCGAAATGAGAGCAGGTACGGACACAGCTATCCCCGACAATGCGGTAGTTCTGCCGTACTTTACAAGAATAAAGGACGGCGTGCGCACGGAGCTCCCGAATCAGAGCGGGCTCGCGAATGCGGCAGCTCTGACCCGCGGCGACGAGCCCGACACCTATTACGCGACCTTCTACCTCACCGAGAAGGACCTCGCGGACAGCAAGGTCGGCGTCACGCTGAAAAATATTATCACCACTGACGACACGGCTGATGTCTACAGCGCGCTTATCGCCGAGCAGGAGAGCTGGCGCGACGAGTTCGACCTCGACTCCCACACGATTGAGGAGTGGAAGCAGTACTGGCACGATAATGACTTCGACAAGCGCACCCGAGATTTCGTCGAGGCGCGGCTTGCGGAGTGCGGCAGTGTCGTGAAGGGCGAGTGGTCGGCGGAGGTCGACATCTCCGACATCGGCAAGGCGGCGACGTTCAGCAGGGACGGCTTCACCGTGACCGCAGATACGCTATCGCTCACGCTCGACATTGAGCAGGAGCTCCCCGAGTACGCATTCGCGGTGCCTGTAGTCACGATGAGCGACGGAACCGTTATCTTCGACGGCGGTACGAGCGAGGAGAACCTGCTTTCGCAGATGGGCGTGATAAGATCAGGGGAAAAGTGCAGGCGCTACGCCCATATATTCGCGAACGTTTTCAGCTACAGCGAGCCGCACCCCGTCAGCAGTATCGCCGATATAAGCGTATACGTCTTTGAAAGCAACGACAGCGGACTGACTGCCAAGCGACGCATTATCTACGAAGCGGAGGCGACATCATGAAAAAGACAGCACTACTTCTCGCGCTCACAATGCTCGCGTGCGCGGTCTCGTGCAGCAGCAGAAACGTCACATCTTCCGACGCTCCCGATATAAGCTCCACTCAGGACACATCGGGCGGCGGAAAAACTCATATCACTATCGCGCTCGCTGACTCACCGTTTTCGTGGGTCGGCTGGCAGAACGTGTGGAGCAAAGTCGACGAGCTAAACGCCGGCGACGGTCCGTACTCCGTCGAGGTCGTGCGCTACAAATTCGACGAGGACGACCTCCACGGCGATTCGTCCGTCAGCAGGCTCTCAATGGACATTCTCGCAGGAAAGGCTCCCGACGTTATCTCGGCGTCGCCATTCCAGCTCGATAAGTTCCGCAGGAACGGCTACCTCACCGACCTCTCCCCTCTTATGGATTCGGGAGTGGGTATGCGGCGCGAGGACTTCCTCGACAGCGTAATCGAGAGCGTCGACATCGACGGCGAAATTGACATCATATATCCCGCATTCGTGGTCTATACTGCCGCCGCCAAGACCGAGCTCGTGGGCGCTGACTCCGAGAACTGGACCGTTCGTCAGGCTATGGACGCGTACGACAGCTTCGGTGGCGACTTCCTTTCGGATATGTTCACCAAGTACGATATCCGCCACTATTTCTTCAAGGGCGTGATGATGGACAGCATTGACTGCAAAGCGCACACCTGCGACTTCGATAACACGCTTGTGCCCGTGCTCGACTTCCTCACCGCGCTCCCGCCGATGGAGAAGCGCTTCGATGACCCGAATGTCGGACAGATACATAATAATACGGCGCTCGTCAAGGAGCTCCCGATAAACGGGATAAACAATTTCTACGCCCAGCTTGTGCTCATGGATTTTCAGAACGAGCAGATGACCTTCGTCGGCTACCCGACCAATAACGGCAGAGGAAGCTATACCGACGTCACGGGAGGCTTCGCGATAATGACGAATTCTCCTCACAAGGAGGAAGCGTGGGGAGCGATATCGCAGCTGTTTTTCGGTTCGACATTTCAGGAGGAGATAAGCGCACACGGC
>JAUMVH010000249.1 GCA_030530245.1 Ruminococcus sp. | reverse complement strand
CGCGATTATGGGGTCAGGGGAACTGTGTTCCCCTGCGGGGTTCGGGGCAGAGCCCCGACGGGTCAAGGGCAGCGCCCTTGTGTTCTTATCCGCTCCGCTCCCTCATATTATAGAGGGAATGGGGTGATATAATGGAAGATAAAAACATTCTCGTCGCGCTGGCGGGAAACCCTAACGTCGGCAAGTCCACCGTCTTCAACGCGCTGACGGGCGCAAAACAGCACACGGGCAACTGGGCGGGCAAGACCGTCGCCTGCGCCGAAGGCGAGTACACCTACGCGGAGCGGCGCTTCACGCTCGCCGATATCCCCGGGACGTACTCGCTGAGGGCCGGCTCCGCGGAGGAGACGACCGCCCGCGATTTCATCTGCTTCGGCGGCGCGAAAGCGGCTGTCGTGGTCTGCGACGCCTCCTGCCTCGAGCGCAACCTCAACCTCGCCTTGCAGGTGATGTCCGTTATCCCGCGGACGGTGGTCTGCGTCAATCTCATCGACGAAGCCGCGGGCAAGGGTATCACCGTCGACACCGACAGGCTCGCCGAGCGGCTGGGAGTCCCCGTGGTAGCGGCGGCGGCTCGGAGCGGCGTCGGTCTCGCGGAGCTGCGCGAGGCTGTACACCGCGTCACGGCGGCGGAGTCCCCGCCCTCTCCCGCGCGCGTGCCGCTCCCGCAGCCGATAGAGGAAGCCGCGGCTGAGCTCGCCGAGCTGATGGGCGGGAGCTCCCGAAAAGCGGCGGCTCTGCGGCTCATGGAGGGCGACCGCGGCTTTATTTCCGAAGCCGAAAAGCACGGCGCTATCAGCATTCAGGACGGCGACAGGCTCGGCGGGATAATGGCGCGGCTCGCGGAGTCGGGCTACAGAGGCGAGCACATCGCGGACGCCGTTATCGCGTCGTTTTCGGAGCTCGCCGCGGAAATAGCCGCCGAGGTCGTCACCTGCTCCGCCGCTGAGCCCTACAGGCGCGACCGCTTCCTCGACCGCATATTCCTCAGCCGCACAACGGGCATTCCTGTCATGCTCGCGCTGTTTCTGCTGCTGATGTGGCTGACCGTCGCAGGCGCGAACTACCCCTCGGAGCTCCTCAGCACGCTCCTCGGGAAAGGCGGCGACCTCATGAGCGCGGGGCTGCACAGGGCAGGAGCTCCCGACTGGCTCGAGGGCGTGCTCGTGGACGGGATATACCGCACACTGGCGTGGGTGGTATCGGTGATGCTGCCGCCGATGGCGATATTCTTCCCGCTGTTCACGCTCATGGAGGATATGGGCTATCTGCCGCGTATCGCCTTCAACCTCGACGGCTGCTTCAAGTGCGCGGGAGCGTGCGGAAAGCAGGCGATAACGATGTCGATGGGTATCGGCTGCAACGCCTGCGGAGTAACGGGCTGCCGCATCATCGACTCGCCGCGCGAGAGGCTCATCGCCGTCATCACGAACAGCCTTGTCCCGTGCAACGGACGGTTCCCGACGATAATCGCGGTCATCACCATGTTCGTCGCGGCGTCGCCCGTGATACAGGGCGGAGCGCTCGGGCTCACGATACTGCTCGGAGTCGCGGCTACCCTGCTCGCGTCGAAGCTCCTGTCCGCGACGGTGCTGCGCGGCGAGCCCTCGTCGTACACGCTGGAGCTCCCGCCGTACCGCCGCCCGCAGGTCGGAAAGGTGCTGGTGCGCTCGCTCCTCGACCGCACGATATTCGTCCTCGGAAGAGCCTGCACAGCCGCTGCTCCCTGCGGACTGCTGATATGGCTGATGGCAAACGTCCGCATATCGGGCGACACCCTGCTCGCGACCGTATCGGGAGCCCTCGACCCCGTCGGCAGGCTCATGGGACTCGACGGCGTGATACTGCTCGCGTTCGTGCTCGGCTTCCCCGCGAACGAGATCGTCGTGCCGATAATCCTCATGGCGTACCTCGCGAACGGCACGCTCGTCGAAATGGAGGATATGGCGGAGCTCCGCGATATCCTCACCGCGAACGGCTGGACGCTGAAGACCGCCGTTTGTATGCTGATATTCACGCTGTTCCACTTCCCGTGCGCGACGACCTGCATGACCATTCGCAAGGAGACGGGCAGTCTGCGGTGGACGGCACTGAGCTTCGCCCTTCCGACGGCGGCGGGAGTCGTGCTGTGTACGGCAGCAGATCTGCTGTTTTCCGCGCTCGGATATTGACAAAGCGGGAAATATATGTTATAGTTTTAATGCAGTAATGCAAAACTTTAAAAAATAGGGGTAATATGAAATGAAGAAAAACGCTGTACTTGCGGCTGCTATCGCTGTATCCGCCGCACTCATGACCGCCTGCGGAAGCTCCGAGCTGAATGACGAAAAGCTCAGCAAGCCCGAGCCTCCCGTGCTCTACACTCAGCCCGAGACCGAGGCTACTACCGAGCCCGAGACCGAGCCCACTACCGAAAACAAGGATAAGTCGCTCGAGGAGAGGGTAGTTGATGAGCTCAGCCCTGTGACATGGAAATACGACGACGCCGAGATAAAGACCAAGATAGTCGGCAATGACGAGCTCGGCTACATCGAGATACCCGAGGACTGGTTCCTCGACGAGGACGTGGCGGCGCTCACCGACGATATCCTCACCTACGAGAACGAGATGTATATCCTCAACGGCGGCTACGCTATGGACTCCATGATACTGGATAAGTGCGACGCCGACTTTGCACATTCGCAGGTCGAGAGCATTCTCCGCGAGGCTGAGTCCGACCAGCGCGTGACGGAGGTCGCATACGAGTATCCCGAGGTGGACGGCAGAGAGGCTGTTTTCATCGAATTCAAGTACGACGACCTCAACAAGCTCAGATATACCCTGCTCATCGGCAACGAGGAGAATACCGAGATGCACGTCGTCTCGTACGAGTCGAGCAACCCGAATATAGTCGACCTCCTCAGAACGTTCA
>JAUMVH010000036.1 GCA_030530245.1 Ruminococcus sp. | reverse complement strand
TAAGGAGCGCGGCGCCGCTCTTCGAGGGGATAGAGGGCTCAGCGCCTGTCTCGAGACCGAGGCTGAGCGTGAGTGTTCCGTAGTTCTTGCCGTCTATCACGATATCGCCCGCGACTGCCTGACTGTGACCGTCGGTGGAGAAGTCGAGCGGGATAGAGTATTCATCGTCGTAGGATTTGATGTTGAGGACGGTGGTCGCGTTGAAGTAGCCGTAATCGTCGTTTACAATCTCGAAGTCGTTGAATTCGAGCGACCATGACTCATCCTCGTCGATAACGAAGTCGAGGGTGCCGCTGTAGACGTCATTCTTCTCCTCGGCGTTGAGCTCAATGGTGAAGTCGGGCTCCTCGTCGCCGTCGTAGAAGTGGCACATTCCGCGCACCTTCTCGCCCTTCTGACCGACAACAGCGAGGAACTCCTCGTACTCGTTGTCTGTCTTGAGACCGAAGCCGCGGATAGTTCCCTTGGCGTCGATGTAGGTATCGAAGGTGTAGATGTCGTCGCCTGCTTCATCGTCGTTGAATTCCTCGATGAGGTCGTCTATCTCCTCGGCGTACTCGTCGGAGTCTGCCGCGTGGAGGCGGTCAACGACTATCTCCTTGAGGAGAGCGTCGTCCTTTGCTGTTCTGAGGAACTCCTGCGTTATCTCGTTGAGCTTCTTCTCTGTGAGCTCGACGGAAACGACAGAGTAGTTCATGTCGATGTCGTTGATGGTGACTGTCTGCTTCTTCTCAAGCCTTACGTCGCCGATGTTCTCGTTCCAAACCTTGATATAGCGGTCTGCGAGCTCCTCTATCTCCTCGGGGGAGATAACAGAGCGCGGGTCCTGAACTGCCTTCTTGTAGGCGTCCATGACCTCCTGCTCTGAGTCGCCGTAGGAATTCTCCTCGATGAGCTTTTCAGCCTCGACGCAGAGCCACTTGTCGGTGAGCTCGGGGATACGCACGAAGTAGTCCATAGTCGAGTTATCGGTAGCGATATCGGCTGTGACGAGGCGCTCGCCGTTCCAGTCGATGTAGCCCTTGCCCGAGGTGAGCGAGTCTCTGGAGCTTCCGTCCGCGCCGATGGTGATACTTGTGAACTTGTCGATCACATCGCGCTCCTCGTTGCGGGACTCCCTGTCGAGGTCGAGCTCGTCGATGATGACGTCCCTCGCCTCGTCGGTCGCGTCATACCTGAGCGAGATGCTTGCCTTCTGACCCGCCTCAAACTTGTCGAGGCTCTTTGAGTAAGCCGTCGATATCTGCTTTGCGGCGGCGTCTGCGTTCTTCTCGTATACCCAAGCGTAGTAGCTCTCGGGGCTCGAAACGCGGAGCTTTACCTGATTCTTTACGAAGTCGGAGAAGCAGTAGGCGGCGATGCCTCCGCCCGCGACAACTGCCATAGCTCCCGCGGTGAGCGCGGCGATACCGCCGACGATAAGACCCGTCTTGCTCTTCTTTACGACTTCAACACCGCTGACTACGTCCCCTGCGTTGTTGTTGAATTCATTGATATCAGCCATAATTTACCCTCCTGAAAAAAGTCGAAAAGTTTTTCTCTGTGTGAATATTCCGACAAATTATGTCTGTACTTATACTATCATAAAACCGCTGCAAAGTCAACAGAGCAGAGGCAATTGTATTACATTTGTATTCTAATTTATTACAAATGTAACCGTTTGAGGAAAAATGAAAGAAAGTACGAAATCGTAAGAAAAACTGTGATAAATACAAAAAAATCCGCAGAAACCCACTAAAACGTCAGATGATAGTGCTTGCGGTTCAGATGAACTTGTGATATAATCAATATATCTCTGTTGGAGGTTGATGAAACTCATGAAGCGGTTGATACCCGGTACTACTATAAAATATAGCGAGCAGGCGAGAAATTCAGCGTTCTCGCTCATATCACCCGTGCTCGAGGCTACGGGCGGTCTCACTCTGTCACAGCTGTCGAAGCTGACGGGGCTCGAGGGCTCGACTATACAGAACTGGATAAAGCGCGGCTGGGTCTCGTCGACCAAGGGCAAGAAGTACGATGAACAGCAGGTGCTCCGCATACTGCTGATAAATATGCTCCGCGGCACGATGAAGCTCGAGAGTATCGTCAACCTTATGACGTACATCAACGGCGACGTCGAGGACACGGCGGACGACATCATCGACGAGATACTGCTCTTTGACCTCCTTTGCCGAATGATATTCAACGCAGAGGACGAGAACATCTTCGCTCCCGACGAGGTAAAGGCGCTGATAGAGCGCGAGCTCGGCGAGTGCGAGAGCGGGATAACCTCCGACGAGGAAAAGCTCTCAAAGGCTATGTATGTGATGGTCATGGCTTACAGGAGCGCATGGCTCAAATCCGAGATGGAGAAGGGCATGGAAGCCATATTTGGTGACGAAAACTGACTCGTCTGCCTGATATGAGGGAAGCGGGTATAGACCCGCAAAAACAGGTTCGGCGGCGTATGGGGGTATGCCGCGGGACTTCAGGGAAGAGTGTCCCTTCAGCCGATTCGCAGGCAGCCTGCTTTTTCTGCTGAGGTGAGCTCACATTTTGGGGAATTGGAAATTTATATCGGATGAAATTGGAATGATGAAACGCCGAAGAGGACAAGCCTCTTCGGCGTTTTGCGTTGCGTTATACCTTGTAGCCCTGCGCACGGAACGAGTCTATCACATCGCCCAGTATCTCGGCATTTGTTGACGATACCGAGTGGAGGAGGAGTATCTCTCCGCCGTGAGCCGATTTGGTCAGCTTCTCCATGCCCACAGCCGCGGAGGGCTGGGCGTCGGTCTTCCAGTCGACGTAGGCAAAGCTCCAGAACACCGTCTTGTAGCCGCACTTCTGCACGGTCTCGAGCGCCTGCTCGGAGTATTCGCCGCACGGACAGCGGAAATACTGCATCTCATAGCCGTAGTTGTTGAGGACGTAGTTGTGGAGCGACATTATCTCCTCGCGCGCGCCCTCCTCAGAGAGGGTGGGGAGGCTCGCGTGGGTCATGCCGTGGTTGCCGAGGGTGTGACCCTCCGCTATCATTCGCTTGACGAGCGCCTCCTCGCGCTTGGCGTAGTCGCCCGTGAGGAAGAATATCGCGTGGACGTCCTTCTCCTTCAGCGTGTCGAGTATCTTTGAGGTATAGCCGTTTTCATAGCCCTGATCGAAGGTGATGATTATCCTGCTGTCGTCCGCCGACAGGGCGAAGGCATCAAGGTCGCCGTATCGGGCGTTGAACTGCATCGCGTCGGTCGGACGGTTGAGCGCGTCCACCGACGTTCCCTGCCCGTAGCCTATCCTTGTGCAGTCCGCGGCGCAGACGGATACTGTCGGCACTATCGCCGCAGTAAGGAGCGCCGCCGCAGTCGGAGCTATTCTTTTCATAAGCGTTTATTCCTTTGATGTTTTGCAGAATCTCTCTGCAAGCTTAGTATGCCGCGCGGACTGAAAAATATGATATGAAAAATATAGTGCAAAATTTTTGATATGATTGCAAAGAAAGAGATATTCAATTGTTGCAAAAGTATGAACCGTGTGCTATAATCATCGTATAAATTGCCCGACGGGCAAGGGAGGTCATCAATTATGGTGAACGTTAAAGGCAAATGGGCGCTTATCACGGGCGCGAGCAGAGGGATCGGCTATCTTTCAGCTAAATTTATGGCGGAGCAGGGCGCAAATCTCATTCTCCACAGCAGAGACGCGGCACATTGTGAAAAGGTGCTCGCGGAAGTCAAGGCGCTGGGAGTCGAGGCGTATGCGGTCTCCGCGGAGCTGTCCGAGCCCGATTCAGTGCAACTCATGCTCGCCGAGATAGACGCAAAGGGCACACAGGTGGACATCGTCCTCAATAACGCGGGTCTCCAGATAGCCTACAGAACGGACTACCTCGCGACACCTTATACGGATTACGATATAAGCTTCCGTATCAATACCGTCGCTCCCATGCTGATATGCTACCACTTCCTGCCGAAAATGGCGGAAAGAGGCTTCGGCAGGATAGTCAACACCACGAGCGGTATCGACCTTGAACCCGAACAGGCAGGCTATTCTGCGGCTAAAGCCGCGCTCAACAAGGTCACGCACGACCTCGGGAAGATGTACGATGGCACAGACGTCATGCTCAATCTTACTGACCCCGGCTGGTGCAGGACCGACCTCGGAGGACCCAACGCTCCCAATTCTCCCGAGAGCGCGCTCCCGGGCGTACTCGTCGGCGCGTTCGCGGACGATAAGAAGTCGGGACGTATATTCTCGGCGCAGGAGTTCGCGGGAATGACCCTCGAGGAAGCTGTGGCAAAGGCGGAAACGCAGGATAGTGACTACCGTCGGCAATAAGATAAAGAAGCAGGCGGTCGTTGAGAATAGAAACATCTCCCATAAACAAAAAATGATATGGAAGAGGGATGCTGTGCGTCAAGTGCGGCGAGGGGTGAGCCCTCGGGCTGATTTAGGCTAAGCCACGAGGGGGAAATAAAACAGCGGCAGTTTGGAGTAGCTCTCCAAGCTGCCGCTTATTTTTTGTCCTGTCGCGCCTTGCGCCCTGCTTGTCCGCAGGAGCGTCGGCGTTCGCCTTATGCCTGAAGGTATGACCTTACAAGCACCTGAAGAAGCTCGTCCCTGTCGATGTGACGGATAAGGTTTCTTGCGTTATTGTATGTGGTTATGTAGGTGGGATCCTCTGAGAGGATATAGCCTACGATCTGATTAACGGGGTTGTAGCCCTTCTGCACGAGAGCGTCGTAGATGATGGTGAGATTTTTTTTGAGTTCCGCTTCCTTGTCTTCGTTCACGGAAAATGTCATTGTTTTGTCGAACATATTATCAGCCTCCTGTTGGGAATAATTACTTCGGTAGAAGCTTACTACTATTATACAATAAAAACGGCTGCATTGCAATAGCGCGCGGTAAATTTTCCCGATTTGACTGTAAACGGGTGTTGGATTTGTCTATCTTTACCAATGGGATATGTCGGAGCGCTCACTGAGAACGCGGGCGGATGTGGGCATCCGCCCCTACAGGTCGGGAATATGTAGGGGTCGATGCCTGCATCGACCCACTTGTTTCTGACGGTTTGTCAGTCGCAGCAGCCTGTGCGCTTTACGAAGCTGTTGCAGTCGGTGCACTCGGGAACGGTGGGGTTCTCCTCGTGTGTGCCGACAGAGATGCTGTCGAGCGAGCAGTAGTTCTCGGTCACCATGTTGTGCTGACACTGAGATACGGAACATTTGATACAGTCGTTCTTATGCTGGTTATCCATTTTACAAGCCTCCTGAATTTAGATTAGCTTTACAGCTGAGTTTAGTATTCACGGCTCGCGGCTGTTTTATTCAGGGCGGATACATATTTTCTCCTCCGCCGAGCCATACTAACAGCGAAGGAGCTGTTGAAATGTCCGTTATTCTGATACGTTCGCTGATACTTTATATACTCGTCATTTTCGCGGTGAGGCTCATGGGCAAGCGCCAGCTCGGGGAGCTCCAGCCCTCCGAGCTCGTGATAACGATACTTGTCTCGAACATCGCCACCCTCCCGCTCGAGGACGTCAATATCCCCGTCATCGTCGGTATCACGCCGATACTCGCGCTCGTGTGCTTTGAGGTGACGATGTCGTGGCTGTGCCTGCGCTTCCCCGCGGTGAGGCGCTTCCTCTCGGGCAGCCCGAAGATAATCATCAGGGGCGGAAAAATAGACCGTCAGGCTATGCGCGACCTGCGCTTCTCCGTCGACGACCTCATGATGGCTCTGCGCGGGAGCGATATCTTCGACCTCGCGGAGGTTCAGTACGCAATCGTCGAGACGACGGGCAGTATGTCCGTGATGCGGAAGCAGTCCGAGGACACCCCCGCGCGCGCCGACCTCGGCGTGCAGGCGGAGGACTCCGACCCGCCGCTGGTCGTCGTCTCGGACGGGATAATTATGGGGACGGCTCTGCGCTCGCTCGGCTTCGACAGCGGCTTCGCGGAGCGGACGGCGCGGCGGCACGGTCTGCGGGTCGAGGACATCTTCATCATGACCGCCGACAGCTCGGGGAGCTGCTTCATATCGCCGAAGCAGGGCGGCAGACCTATCATCACGCGCGGAGGTGACGACAGTGACAAGGATTAAGATAAGCGCCGCGATACTCAGCCTGCTCATTCTCGCGAGCGTGGTATCGGGCGTGTGGGTGAATGTGAGGTGCGGCAGGCTCATATCCGCCGCGGACAGGGTCGCGGAGCTGTACGAGGGCGGCGCGACCGACGAAGCCGTCTCCGCCGCCAATAAGCTGGAGCAGGACTGGGAGAGCTTTCGCAGGACGGCGGCGGTGCTGGTCAAGAGCGACCGTCTCTCGGAGGTAGACCGTATCTGCACGCGGATAAGCTACTACGCCGAAAACGGGCGCGACGAGCTCGTCCCCGAGCTGATAGAGCTGCACCATATCCTCGAGCAGCTCCGCGACGGCGAAACGCCCGAGTGGCGGACGGTGCTGTAGTCCGAACATGAAAAGGGACACCTCCCCAAAGGTGTCCCTTTTTTGGTTATTGTCCGTCAGCGGGCTCGCTGCTGTCGTCGTTGTTGAATTCGAGCAGGTCGCCGGGCTGGCAATTGAGTGCCGCGCATATCGCTTCAAGCGTCGAGAAGCGTATCGCGCTGACCTTGCCTGTTTTCAGCTTCGAGAGGTTGACGTTGCTCACGCCGACCTTCTCGCTTAGCTCGTTGAGGCTCATTTTCCTGTCCGCCATCACGCGGTCGAGTCTGAGAATTATCGACATAATCCGCACCTCCTTACAGTGTCTCGTCGGATTCCTTCTGAAGCTGTGCGCCGTAAGCGAACACGTACGCGAGCATCAGTATAGCGAGTGCGGAGATGACTACGGGGAGGCTTACGCCGATGACTACTGCGTATACAACGAATGCCCAGCCGAGGACCTTCGTCTTCTTTACGACAGCCTCGGTGAAGGGGGTCTCGCACTTCGAGAGCACCTTGAAGAGGCTTGCTGCGATACCGAGCATAACGGCTGTAGCAGTTGTCGAAACGAACGCCTCGAGTATGCCGAATACCATCTTGCGCTTGACAGCGGACTTGTCGAACTCCGAGAAGTCGCCGCTGAGCTTGAAGGTAGTGGAGTCGTCGTCGGAAGAAACGTTGTCGATGTTCATCGACCACACGCCGTCGAAGTCCACCTTGTCGTCGTCTATGGAGATGCCGTCGGGTGCGCTGTCGATAGAGAAGCCATTTTTATCGCCGTTGACACTAAACGTTATTCCGTTCAAATCGAGGTCTTCCACTGCGATCGTTACTGTCGCGTCCGCATTGCCCGAGAGGTTTATCTTATCCGTCGGGATAAGCAGCACGCCGATGATTCCGACTACCGTGAATACCGAGCCGATGATGCAGAATATCATTGCTATCCTGCTGATGATGCTGCAAGCCTTGCCCATTCCGTTGACTGTTTTGATGTTTGAGTTTTTCATAATAATTCCTCCTTGTGTTTGGCGGGAAGTTTTGTGTTTCCCTTTGATGAGTCCATAATACCACGGTTATTTACGTTTGTCAATAGTTATTTATCGTTTAACGATAAATATTGTATGTTTGCATATAAATGCCATAGTTGGGACATATTTCCCTTGTACAAAATAAACGATAATTATTTATCGTTTATCATTAAATAGAGACGTAAAAAACACCCGAGGCATTCGCTTCGGGTGTCTGATGTACTATTAATTTATGCTGGGAATAACGGGAAGACCGCCAAGCTCCTGTGCGTCGAGCTGCTGTACCGCGAGCGCGTCCTTCGCGGTGATACCGTCACCCGGATTGAAGCAGTCAGCGTTCAGCCTGCCCTGTTCCGTGAGCTTGTACTTGTCGCCGTTGGCGATGAACTGGAGTATCGCTACCGCGTCCGCGACAGAAACTTTTTTATCAAGATTAGCATCCCCGTACAGAACAGCGTCAGTAGAATTAGACTCAGTAGTACTGCTGCTGCTACTGACGATAACAGTCGTAGTCGTAGTAGTTGTTGTTGTTGTCGATGTTGCAGCCGAGGAAGTCGTCGTTGTCGTAGTCGTGGAAGTTGTGGTAGTCGTAGTGGGCGATGTCGTTGTGGTCGTGCTGGATATCTCAGCCGTTACGGGAGTACCGCTGCCCTTCTTGCCGCCGTCGAGGTTGCTTCCCTCGGTGTTTGCGTAGTTTGCATAGAAGTCGTTGAGCGAGATACCGTTCTTGCCGAGTGCGCGCTGGTGGTCGAGACCGATGTACTTGCCGCTCGTGGAGGTCTGCCAGAGCGCCTCCTCGAAGAGCTTATACTTGGGCTCGTTCCAGCCGATAGTCGTACCCGAGCCTGCTGTGAAGCCGAGGCTGTCCCAGAGTCCGCCCGTATCGCCCGAGTTTGTGTTCAGGCACCAGAAGGTGTGGTTGATGTGGTGCTTTATCATATAGTCGCGCAGGAGCGTCATCCACTTGAGGTTGTCGCCCTCCATGTGACCGCCCCACTCGCCGATGAGCTCGGGACCGATGTCCTCAGCGTTGATGTAAGCCCATGTATCGTACCAGTAGTCGTCGAGGAGCGTCTGCTCTGTGAAGTCCTTGTCGAACCATGTCTGCGCGTATACCGACGGACCGTAGTCGTGCGGCGAGTAAACAATCTGCGATGTGCCCTGCTTGGGGACGATGGGATACTCTCTTGCGCCGCGGAAGTTGCCTCCCCACCAAGCGCCGATGTAAGGCGAGTTGTCGCGTCTGTCGGCAATGCCCCAGTGGTCGCCTGCCAGTGCACCGCTGAGCGACTGCTCAACTCCCTCGACGAGGATAAGCGCATGGGGGTTGACGTCGAGTATAGCCTCAGCGCACTTTGTAGCGGCGTAAGCCCAGTTGTTCTCGTCGGTAGAGCCGTCCCATTTTGCAGCAAGGTCGCCCTCCTGACCCTTTCCGTGAGGCTCGTTCTTGAGGTCGTAGCCGATGAGGGTATCGTCGTCCTTGTACTTGTCGGCGAGCCATACCAGCGAGTCTATCCACAGGTCGGTGGTGACCATTTCGCCTTCGGCAGTCTCCTTGCCGTACCAGAGGTTGTAGTTATGACCCGAGTTGTCGGTATGGGGGCTGTGTATGTCGATGAAAGCCTTGATGCCGTGCTCCTTGCACTTTTTCATCATGATGTCGAATACCTGCATACTGTCGACGGGAGTTTTTCCGTCAGCCGAGCAGAAGTCCGCATTTATCGTATATGCAGGGTCGGTGTTGCAGGAGAAGCTGCTGACCTCGTTGGGAGTGCCGTTCATCCACGATAATATCAGCTCGGTAGCGATAGGGAAGCGGATGATGTTGATACCGCGGTCGGCTATTTCGGTGAGACAGTCGTCCGCGTCGGCGCTCCAGAGGTAGTGCGGGCAGTTCTCGGAGCAGTTGAAGCCGAACCAGTTCGCGCCCGTGAGCCATACCTCGTTGCCGTTCATGTCGTACAGGCGGCTGCCCTCGGCATGGAGCCAGTCGTCGTTGTTGTCATCGACAGCCGAAGCAGTCACGGCAGGCGATGACAGGACTGCCTGAAAGCTCGAAGCGGCGCCTGAAACGGTCAGCGCGCCCGCCGAGGCAACAGCAGCCATTGCCTTGAATAATTTCTTCATAGGATATTTCCCCTCTCGTGGACGCCTGAATATTTTTTTGTGACGTCCTCTCAGTCTCATTGTAACATCTGGCAGGCGAAATGTCAACAGGAAAGAGCAATATTTCAGTGATATATCACATTCCGCGCCCGCCTGACGCAAATGTATTGTATCTGAAAGTATAATATGTTATACTATTGTAAAGTCAGGCACAAGCATTAAGTCAAATAATAAAAATAAGTGAAAAGGGTGAGAGTTTTTGCCCGCAAAAAGCACTAATAAGTGAATGAAGAAAATGGTCTGCATTTACGAAAGGACTAATCATGGATAATGGTGCAAGTAGCTACCGCCGTTTCCTTGATGGTGATAAAGAAGCTATTGTAAAGATAGTGAGCGAATACAATAACGGACTCGTGCTGTTTCTGAACAGTATCACGGGCAATATCTGCCTCGCGGAGGAGCTCGCCGAGGACGTCTTTTGCGAGCTTCTGCTCGAAAAGCCGCGCTATAACGGCAGGAGCAGCTTCAAGACGTGGCTGTATGCCATCGCGCGCTACAAGGCGGTACATATGCTCAGAAGGTACCGCAGGACAGCAGATGTGCCGATAGACGAGCTGTATGCCCTGTCCGACGAGGAGGATATCGAGAGGGACTACCTCAAAAGCGTTCAGCGGATAGCCGTCCACAAGGCGCTGGGGAGGATATCCCGCGATTATTCGCAGGCGCTGTATCTCACGTATTTTGAAGGCTTCAGCAACACCGAAACGGCGAAGATAATGAGAAAAAGCAACCGTCAGATAGAAAATCTGCTATACAGGGCCAAAATCGCTCTCAGAGCCGAGCTTGAAAAGGAGGGATTTGTGTATGAAGAGCTGTGAACAGATAGCTGACAGCATACTCGAGAAATACAACTCCCGCCTTGAAGAGAAGCGCAGAAAAACGGCTGTAATACGCCGCAGTGCCGCGCTTGCCCTCGGGTGCGCCGCCGTGCTCGGGATAGGCGTTTTCACCCACGCGATGAAGCCGCCGAAGAAGCCGACTCCAAGTCAGTCGGGCATAATAGCCGAGACCGAGACCACCTCGGCGGAGACTACCGCTCCGCAGACCACGGCAGAGGTGCACACGACCGCCGGCACGAGTCGCACGACGGGCAGCACTGTTACCGCGACTGCGACTACCGCGCTCACGACCGAGCATCAGACCTCCGCCGCAAGCGAAGGCGCGACCGCGTCGACCGCTCGCACGACCACGACATCGGCTCGCCGCACCACGGCGTCCGCTTCCGCGACCGTGACTACAGCCCGCACGACGGCTTCGACGACCCGTGCGGCAAGCACTGCGACATCGTCTGTTACGACAAGGGCGACAGTCACCGTCTCGACGGCTCGGGTCACGAGTATAATTGTTGAAACAGTCCCGTCGTACCCCGAGGAGACGACACGCGCGACGGTCATCACAGCCACAAGCACTCCAAATACGGCAACGCCCGTGGTGGTGACGACAACTACTACAGCCGTTGTCACGACCACCTTCGCGCCGCATACTATGCACCCTCCCGACACTACGACTACCTCGGTGTCGGATTACAACGGCAATAACTATATGGATATCAGGATAGGGAACGCCTCCACCGTGTATACGAAGACCTGCGCCGACTATCAGAGCACGCGCAGCGGCAAATACATAAAGCGCGCCTTCATCTACGAGGTGGGCACGGACAACGACGTCAGCGCGACTGTGTACTCGGTCGCGGGAGTGTCCGAAAAGTGCGTAGTTGCGATAGATTGTCCCTCCGCGAAGACCTGCCCGATATATATGAATACCGAGTACGAGCCCGCAACGCTCAGGGAGCTGGTGGACGACTTGGCACTGATGAAGTATATGAGCTTCGGCAGTAAGAACGTCAGGGTCCCGAGCGAGGGAGCTTACTACGACGTGGACGAGGATACGATAATCGAGGTGCTCGACGAGTGCCGCGACGCCGCCAATACCAATGGCAGGCTATCCGACTTCTCGCATGACCTCATCATCACTGTGGATATCCCGTACATCAGCCGTGACACGTATATCATCATATCACAGGAAGGCTATATCATGACCAATATCACCGACCGCGAAGCGACCTTCTATATCGGCAGGGCAGAGGCTCAGAGCTGTATGGAAAAGCTTCTCGGCAAGTAAAGGAGGTATCACTATGAAAAGAGCAAAGAAATTACTGGCGGTAATGCTGTCGCTCACTGTTATGGGCATATCGGGCATAGCGCCAACAAGTGCAAACGCTGACAGCGCAGCCGCGGAAGCGGCAGTCTCCGTGACTGACTCTGACAGCCTGTACGTCGTTGCAGGCACGTACAACAACACGTACACTCAGCTCCGCAATATCTACACGACGGCATCGGGAACAGTCGATGCCCGAAAGGTCGTGATGGCGGATACCTCGGCGAAGTACAGCTACGGCGACATCATCAGCTTCCCCGACGAGCCGACGCTGACGAAAGTGCAGTCCTATCCCAATGACCCCGTATACTCGCACGCCTACTACTATGAGCTCGGTGCGGACGCGAAGGGCAGCGTTGTCGGCAGCTGTGCCGAGCTGCTCCCGCAGAAGGAGCTGACAGTAACAAGAGTTACATACGACGGTTCGGGACACTGGAGCGTCCGCTTGAAGGACGACGGAGGAGCTGAATACTACTACGGCTTGAATTACGTTGGCTCGCAGCTCGGCTTCGATGTAACAAATATGGAGGTCGGCGACGTGTACACCTTTGCAATGTTCGGGGACACGCCCGCACTGCCGCTCGCAGCTGCGGAAGCTCCGACTGTCAAGCCCGCTCCTACGCTGGTGGGCGACGCTAACCTCGATGTAAGGGTAACGGTCGCGGACTCGGTTGCCATACTCCAGCACATCGCCAACCGCGACAAGTACGGGCTCTCGCCGCAGGGACTTGCCAACGCCGACGTTGACGGCGAAGGGGGAGTCACCGCAAACGACGCCCTTATCCTCAAGCAGCAGGACGCGGGTCTGATACCGCGGCAGGAGTACACCACGCGCGTCGACTACGGCAACATGCTGTCGAACAACCTCATCAAGGACAGCTCTGTCTATAATATGACGGGCGCAGGTATCGAAGCCGTGATAACGGACACCGACGGGCTGAGAGCCTTCTTCTCGGAGATATGCTCCGATGAGGCGGTGGAAGCCTACGCGGCGGAGTTCGGCGAGGACTTCTTTTCGCAGAATGTGCTGCTGGTCGATGCTATCGCACAGCGTGCAGGCATGGAGCCTCGCCTCGTGATAAACAGCGTCGATATCGGCGACACCGTGACCGTCAGCGCAGAGTGGGAGAACAAGGGCGCGTATGAGACTATAATGTCGCTGTGTATCGGCATGGTTACTATGCCGAAGCAGTCTTACACGGGTCAGCCCGCCGAGTGGAAGATAGTCGAGCGTCCCGCCTGCTCGGGAGACCCCGCTGTACGTGAGCCTCTGTACGCGGCAAAGGTGCATTACAACATGGGTCAGAGCGGCTACAGGGACGATATAGACATATGGGCGAAAATACGCGGCGGCTATGCGGGCGTTATCACCAGCACCGACGAGCTCAGGGCGTACCTCTCCGAGATATGCACCGACGAGCAGACAGAGCTCTACTGCAAGAAGTACGATGACGAATTCTTCGCGGGAGCGGTGCTCTTCATCAATACGATATCGCAGAGCATGGGAGCAGAACCGCGGCTGAGCATAGGCGAGGTCGACTTCACGGACGAAGGTATCACGGTCTGCGCCGAATGGGAGCCCATAGAGGTCGGCGAAAGCGTTATGTCTGTCTGCGTGGGACTGGTCTATGTCGCCAAGGAATTTTACACGGGTCAGCCCGTGACATGGACCTGCAACAAGTGACAATCAGAATTTTACTCTCCATATTACCGAAGCGGCGGCACTCAGATGAGTGCCGCCGCTTTTCGTGCGTATTGCTGTGCGCGTCAGTTGCTCCTGCGCTTTTCTATCGGGAGCTCCACCGTGAACGCCGAGCCCTTGCCGACCGTGCTCTCGGCGCGCACCGTGCCGCCGTGGTAGGCTACGCCGTGCTTGACTATCGACAGCCCGAGTCCCGTGCCATTTATCTTGCGGGAGTGGCTCTTGTCCACGCGGTAGAAGCGCTCGAATATACGCCCGAGGTGCTTCTCGGGAATGCCCGCGCCCGTGTCGCTGACGGTGACGATAGCCTTCATCGGGATATGCGAGACCTTCACGCAGAAGCTCCCGCCCTCGTTGTTGTACTTGATGGCGTTGTCGCAGAGGTTGTAGAGCACCTCCTCGAGAATGGTGCGGCTGCCGAAGACGGTGACGTGGTCGCCCGTTAGCTCCGCGGTGACGTGCTTCTCCTCCGCACTGAGCCTCAGCCGCGAGATGATATCGGCGGCGAGGTCGTAGAGGTCGACCTCCTCGTCCTGCCTCGGAGCGCTGTCCTCGTCGAGCTTCGAGAGCGAAACGATGTCGTTGATGAGCACGATGAGGCGGTCGGCTTCGTTGCGTATATCGCTGCTGAGCGAGCCGACGTCCTCGGGCTTGACCATGCCGCTCGCGAGCATATCCGATATGCCGTATATCGTGGTGAGCGGCGTTTTCAGCTCGTGCGACACGTTCGAGGTGAACTCGCGGCGCATGGTCTCGAGCTGCTGCTGCTCGGTGACGTCGAGTATGAATACGACGATGCCGTTGACGGTGTCATGGCTGTTGGCGGGCGAGGCGATGACCTTGCGCTCGCCGCCGTCGGTGCTGATGAGGCACTCCGCCCGCCTGCCGCCCATGGCGTCCTGTATGCAGCGGCGGAACTGCTCCGTGCGGCAGAGCGAGAAGACGGTGTGGTCGGCGTCGTTTTTTTCTGCCCCGAGCAGGGTGTACGCGCTGGTATTGCTCGTGAGGATATTCGACTTCTGGTCGGCTACGATGAGACCCTCGCTCATGCTCTCGGTGATGAGGCTGAACTGCTCGCGGCTCTGGCGGAGCTCCACCATCTGGCGGTTGACCCTGCCGTTCTGCTTGCGGAGCTTTTTCAGCAGGGGAGCGAGCTCCTTGTAGCTCTTCTCGGTCTTGGGGTGGTCGAGGTCGATGTTGTTTATCGGTCGGACGATGTGGCGCGATATCACCATAGCCGACACAAACGAGAACAGCGCGATAGCCGTCAGCATTATTGCGAGCGGCTGGAGATTCTTCAGCAGCAGCGCGGGGAACGAGCTCTGCACGTCGGATACGCGTATGACGGAGCCGTCCGCGAGTCGGCGGGCGTGGTTGACGGTCTTGGTCATGAGCGTGTCGGAGTAGCGCTCGGACTCGCCGTCGCCCGACCGCATAGCCTCCTCGACCTCCTGCCTGTCGGAGTGGTCGTCGAGGCTGTCGGGGTCTTTTTCCGAGTCGAAGATGACGCGTCCGCTCGCGGTTATCCACGTCACACGCAGTTCGCCGAAGTCGGTCTCGTCGAGGTATCTCCCGCCGCTCTGCTCGACCGCCGACGCTATCATCGTACAGCTCTGCCGCAGACTCTCGGCGGAGTCGGCGGCGGTGTTCCTGTATGCTATGCCCGTGAGCAGGATTATCGCCGCAGTCACCGCGAGAAACGACACGGTTATGATACTGAGGAAGATTTTCTTAGTCATCGCCGTCACCTGCCCTGTAGCCCACTCCGCGGACGGTCTCGATGATACCGCCGCTCTCGCCGAGCTTTGCGCGGAGGGTACGGATATGCACGTCGAGGGTGCGGCTCTCGCCCGTGAAGTCGTAGCCCCACACCCTGCTGAGGAGCTCGTCGCGCGAGATGACCTTGCCCTTTTCCTTCATCAGCGCCGCGAGCAGCTCGTACTCCTTGAGCGTGAGGACGAGCCGCTCCTCCCCGCGCAGCACCTCGTGCCGCGACGGTATCAGCGTGATATCGCCTGCGGTGAGCCTGCTGCCGCCGTCGGAGCCGTATGCGCGTCGGAGCAGCGCGTTTATGCGCGATATGAGCTCCATTGCGCCGAAAGGCTTTGTGATGTAGTCGTCCGCGCCGCTGTCGAGCCCCGTCACCTTGTCGAATTCGGTCGTCTTCGCGGTCAGCAGTATTATCGGGAGCTTGCGCGTGGAGCCGTCCGCGCGGAGCTTTTTCAGTATGGATATGCCGTCCTCCTCGGGCAGCATTATATCGAGCAGGAGCAGGTCGGGGAGCCTCTCCGCCATCGCGGTATAGAACGCCGACGGAGCCTCGAAGCCCTCCGCCTCGAAGCCCGAGCTCCTCAGCGCGTAGAGCACGAAATTGCGTATGCCGCTGTCGTCCTCGAGCAGATATATCATCGTGGTCACCTCCGAACAGTCGTTATAATATATAGTATAAGCGATTTGACGGAAAAATGCAAGGGCTCTGCCCTTAGCTGTAGGGGACGGCGTCCTCGACGTCCCGTTCAAGAGGCAAGAAATAAGAAGCAAGAAGCAAGATGTAGGGGCGGACCCGCGTGTCCGCCCCGAAAAAACGAACGGCTGACGCGGGCGCACACTGTGCGCCCCTACAATATGGGGACGTCGAGGACGCCGTCCCCTACAAAAGGTTGTGGCAAATGACCGGTTAAGATGCGGGTCGATGTGGGCATCGACCCCTACAAAGGCGGTTTAAGCGGCGCTGAAAAATTTCGCGAAAAAGGTATTGTAAAAGGAAGACAAATGTGGTATAATAATTGTACTTTGATTTTTGGAGGTGCATTTATGAGTTCCGACCCTTATGGGAATTGTCTGAATAATTCCATGCTGCGAAGAGCCATATCCGTGCTTCCGAAAGTGTGTCCGAACGCCTGATCTCCCGCGTCCGACAGTACGGCAGCAGCGCTTCTTCGCGGTAAATACTGCGAAAGGAGATGCGCCCGCATGGGTGCCTGTGCCATATGATAAACTACTATAGCTCCGACAACGGCAGGCTCGACCAGATAGACGAGCTCGAGAGCGGCTGCTGGGTATCGGTCATCGACCCGTCGCCGCAGGAGATAAAAATGCTCATCGACGATTTCGGGCTGGACAGCGGCTTTGTGAAGTCGTCCCTCGATGAGGAGGAGTCGTCGCGTATCGAGCGCGAGGACGACCAGACTCTCATCATCATCGACACGCCCGTCGCCTCCACCGAGGAGGACGAGACGAAGGTGTTCTACACCATGCCTATCGGCATAATCATCACCGAGGAGAACGTGTTCACTATCTCGCTCCACGCCACGCAGATAATCGACGAGGCGGTGCGCGGTACGATACGCAACCTCCGCCCCACGTTCAAGACGCGCTTTGTGCTTCAGCTCCTGCTGAGGATAGCGGCGCTGTTCCTGTACTACCTGAAGCAGATAGATAAGCTGTCATCGGCTGCCGAGCAGCAGCTCCACGACGCGATGAAGAACGAGCTTCTCATGCAGCTGCTCGCGCTTGAGAAGTCGCTCGTATACTTCTCGACCTCGCTGAAAGCCAACGAGGCGACTATCGAGAAAATTTTCCGCGGACGCGTTATCAAGCTCTACGACGAGGATCAGGACCTCCTCGAGGACGTGCTCATCGAGATGAAGCAGGCGATCGAGATGGCGAGCATCTACACGGGGATCCTCTCGAGTATGATGGACGGCTTCTCGTCGGTAATATCGAACAATCTGAACATCGTGATGTGGCGCCTGACCATCGTCACTATCCTTATGGAGATACCGAACATCATATTCGCGCTGTACGGTATCAATACGGTCGACCTTCCGCTGCCGTTCACGTGGTTCCCGATATCGCTCGCGGTGTTCCTCACAGCAGTCGCCGCGTTCATACTCATCAAGTGGAAGAAGAAATAGCAACTGTAGGGGCTGCCTTTGGCAGCCCTTGTGCTTTGCCGTAGCGGTGCGCCCGCCGATATACCGACAGACCACCTGATACGTTTTGTAGGGGCGATGCCCACATCGCCCCGTCAATATCACGGCGACAAATTGTAGGGCACGCCGCCCTCGGCGTCCCGCTATTATTCGCTGCCGAAATTGCGCGGAATAATTCCGCGGACATACAAATGCGGAACGGCAGCAGGGGAGGCTCTCACTTGCAGGGCGTCCCCTCTCGGAAAACAGTCCACTGGACTGTTTTCCGATTCATCCCCTTGCGGTGACTCCCTACAGTGTAGGGAGATGTCAGCGAAGCTGACAGAGGGTAGCCGCCCCGATTAGGGGCGCCCTTCGGGTTTTGTGGGGCTCCGCCCCACGCCCCGCCAGAGGCTCTGCCTCTGGATTCCGCCAAGGGACACAGTCCCTTG
>JAUMVH010000248.1 GCA_030530245.1 Ruminococcus sp. | reverse complement strand
CAAATGCAGAATAGAGATGTATAATATAAACATACCAAACAGATATGCTAAATAAGTTTAATTGGAGGAATTAGCAATGAGCAGAGATATCAACAGTAAATTTTGGGACGAAGAGCTTGAGACTCTTCCCCGTGAGGAGCTTCAGAAGCGCCAGCTTGCAGACCTTCAGGAGATAGTAAAGTTTGCATACGACAACGCTCCCTACTACAAGCGTTCGTTCGACGAGGCAGGCGTTAAGCCCGAGGACATCAAGACCCTCAAGGACATCGAGAAGTTCCCCTTCATCAACAAGAAGACACAGCGCGACACGCAGGGCGTAGGTTCGTTCCTCGGCGAGCTCGCGGCTGTTCCTGAGGAGGACGTTGTGTTCATCTCCACCTCGTCGGGCTCGACGGGAGTTCCTACGATGAGCCCCTTTACAAAGAAGGACTTCGACGAGTTTCAGGAGACCGAGAGCCGCTGGTTCTGGCAGGTCGGAATGAGACCGAATGACCGCTACGTACACGCTCTCAACTTCTCGCTCTACGTTGGCGGACCCGACGTAATCGGCGCGCAGAACCTCGGAGCTTTATGTATCTGGGGCGGCACTCTCCCGAGCGAGAGACTCCTCTTCATACTCAAGACATATCAGCCCACAGTCATCTGGACTTCGCCCTCGTACGCATGGCAGCTCGGTGAGAAGGCTCTCAAGGCCGGGTACGACCCGAAGAAGGACTTCAACATCAAGAAGATAATCGTTGCAGGCGAGCTCGGCGGCTCCATCGACGCTACCCGCAAGGCTATAGAGGATATATGGGGCGCTGAGGTATTCGACTTCTACGGTCTTTCCGATATTTTCGGAGCCTGCGCCGCACAGTGCGAGTACCACGACGGTCTCCACATCGCCGAGAACCACATTCTCGTCGAGACTATAGATATCCACACAGGCGAGGTGCTCGAGCCCGGTCAGACAGGTGAGCTCGTGTTCACGACTCTCCGCAAGCACGCCCGTCCGCTTATCCGCTTCAAGACAGGCGATATCGGACGTATCGACGTAACGCCCTGCAAGTGCGGACGTACTCACGGACGTATACATATCCTCGGCAGAAAGGACGATATGTTCATCGTTTCAGCCGTTAACGTTTTCCCGAGCGACATCGAAGCCGTTATCCGCGAGCAGAGCGGTATCACGGGCGAGTACCTCATCCGTATCTTCGAGAAGGACTTTACGAACAAGTACGCGGTAGAGATCGAGAAGACTGCCGACAACTCCAAGACCGACGATGAGGTAGCGGAGCAGGTAAGCGCGGCTCTCAAGGCACGTATCGGCGTTAAGCCCGCTAAGGTCATCGTTCACCCCGACGGCGGACTTAATACACGCTCCGAGCACAAGTCAAGACGTGTTATCGACGAGAGAAATATTGACTACAACATCTGATTGGTGTATAATTGTAGGGGGCGATGCCCACATCGCCCCTTGTGTATGTCATTCGTAATGTAGGGGCGCCCTTTGGGCGTCCGTTCTTTAATATCAACTTTACGTTTCATTGAGGACCGCCAAAGGCGGCCCCTACAAGTATTCTATGGAGGATAGTTATGCCACAGCTTTCAAACCGAACAGCGACTTTCACCGATTCCGTCATACGCCGCATGACGCGAATTTCCAATAAATACGGCGCGGTCAACCTCTCGCAGGGCTTCCCCGACTTCGAGCCGCCGCGCGAGATACTCGACCGCCTCGCTGAGGTCACACGCGAGGATTTCCACCAGTACTCTATCACATGGGGAGCGCAGAACTTCCGCGAGGCGCTCGCCGAGAAGCAGTCACGCCTCATGGGGCGCAGCATAGACCCTAACGGCGAGATCGTCGTCACCTGCGGCAGCACCGAGGCTATGATGGCGGCGATGATGTCCGTCACGAACGAGGGCGACAAGGTCATCGTATTCTCGCCCTTCTACGAGAACTACGGCGCCGACACTATCCTCTCGGGCGCTGAGCCGATATACGTTCCGCTTGATCCGCCCGAATTCAGCTTCGACCCCGACGTGCTCGAGGCGGCTTTCAAACAGCACCCGAAGGCGCTCATACTCTGCAACCCGTCGAATCCGTGCGGCAAGGTGTTCACGCTCGAGGAGCTGAAAATAATCGCCGACCTCGCGAAAAAGTACGACACCTTCGTCATTACCGACGAGGTCTACGAGCACATCGTCTACGCGCCGCACAAGCACGTCTACTTCGCGAGCCTGCCTGATATGTGGGAGCGCACCATCTCGTGCTCGTCGCTGTCCAAGACCTACTCGATAACTGGCTGGCGACTTGGCTACGTAATAGCTCCGCCGCACATCATCGACACCGTCAAGAAGGTGCACGACTTCCTCACCGTGGGAGCCGCCGCGCCCTTGCAGGAGGCAGCCGTTACGGGACTGCGCTTCGGCGACGACTACTACAAGTGGCTTCAGGACAAGTACACCGAGAAGCGCGACCTCTTCCTCAAGGGGCTCGACGACATCGGTATCAGCCACACGGTGCCGCAGGGAGCGTACTACATAATGCTCGATATATCGGAATTCGGCTACGCCAGCGACCTCGACTTCTGCGAGAAGCTCGCGGAGTATGTCGGCGTGGGAGCAGTCCCCGGGTCGAGCTTCTTCAAGGAGCCCGAGAACCGCTACATAAGGCTTCACTACGCCAAAAAGAACGAGACCCTCGTCGCCGCGCTGGAGCGCCTCAACGATATTCGTAAGAAGATGCCAAAGGTATAAAAACAAAGTCAGGTACAATGCTGTACCTGACTTTTTTCATTAGGTTTCGTTCACGGCGACGGATTGCGGTTTTCTCGCTGTGCTTGTCTCGCGGTAAGTTCCGATTATCAGGAACAGTGCGACCGCGAAGGTGAGGATGTCCGAGACGGGCATGGAGTACAGAACGCCGTCAAGTCCTAA
>JAUMVH010000035.1 GCA_030530245.1 Ruminococcus sp. | reverse complement strand
GGTTACACGTGAATTATACCATTTTTCCCAAGCTTTAACAACAGGTTGCAATCATCTCCGTAAAGGGCTATAATATAATTTAGAAAAAAATGCGGCGCAGTGAAATATCCCGCGGGAAAAATCGACTATATGTGTAAGAGGACCTCAGCACATTACGGAAGGGGGCTTATCTGTGGAGGATACACTGATACTGGAGCTGTTCCGTAAGAGAGATGAACGTGCGATCGCAGAATTGAAGAAGAAATACGATAAGCTCTGCGCATATGTGGCGGGCAATATCCTGTCAATGCGCGAGGACGTCGAGGAGTGCGTGAACTCAGCATATTTCGATGTGTGGAGCAATATCCCGCCCGCGGCTCCCGACGACCTGAAAACGTACCTGTGCCGAATCGTCAAGAACAAGGCGATAGACAGGCTGAAATACAACTCCGCAGAGAAGCGGAACCCTCAGCTGACGGTGTCGCTCGACGAGCTCGCCGAGTGCATACCCGCAAAGGCAGAGGAGGAGCTCTCAGCCGCTCAGCTTGCGGAGACGATAAGCCGCTTCCTGCGGGAGCAGGACGAAAAGCACCGCAAGGTGTTCGTACGGCGGTACTGGTACGGAGACTCGCTCGGGCGGATAGCGGAGCTTTACGGAATGAACGAGAAAACGGTCGCGACATATCTCTTTCGGACACGCGAAAAACTAAGAGTCTATTTACGGAAAGAAGGTTATGATCATGAATAAGCTGAAATTGTATGAGGCGATGAATCTGATCGACGACGACATCGTAAAAGAAGCCGAGATGCCTTCCGATACCGTTTCGGAGGCTGTAACAGATATTGAAGCGGAGGTCACAGTCTCGGGAGTTGAGCAGTACCGCAGACCCGTATGGCACAAGCTTGCGGCGATAGCTTCCGCGGTGGTCATCATCGCAGGAGCCGCGGCGGGCGGTGCGTACTATATAAAGAATCGCGGGACGGTGGCTCCCGATAACGAGATAGTGGAGTCGGAGGCTCTCGCGCCTACGACCGGGGACGGCAAGGAGTCGGCTTCGAGTACAGTCGCAAGTGACAAAGGCGAGAAGTCGCCGTCTACCACAACAGCCGCAGAGGAAAACGCTGAATCGCTCGTGAACACATCGGGTCCTCCCGTCAAGGGCGAGAAGATGCAGAACACCACTGCACAGGCGGCTTCGGGCGGCAGGACTACCACGGCTAAAACGAATGCAAACGGCAGAAATACGACCACAGCCAAGACCACAACTTCGGCAAAGACGCAGCAGTCTCCCGCGACGACTACGGCTCCCCTGCCGATACCTCCCGCAGACGGCAGGCTGACGCTCGACCTCGTGAAGAGGTACGCTGAGTATGGCGACAACCTGACACTGGGCGATTTCGCTCCCTATGACCACGAGGACATCGGCTCGGGTGTATGCGTCTGGGAGATTCCTGTCTATACTGAGAACAAGGACGGCAAGCTCGAATTCGAGTTCACGCTCATTGTCAACGGAATGACAGGCGCAAAGACAGATAAGTGCGGAGTTGCAGAGCTGTACTACGGCAAATTTACAAGTCCCACCAAGCAGGACTACATCGACATACGCTACGAGAACGTTACGGACTTCGTGCTGAAGTGCCGTCAGAAGGCTGGAGATCCCAATACTCTCACAAACGTCCTCGGCGATATCAAGGATTGCCACCCTGACTTCATCAGAAGCGTCGAGCTTACACACCCGATGTACAATTATTTCGTAGCTCTCGGTCACGACGAGATAAAGGAGCTCCTTCCGATGATACAGAAGCTGAACTTCACCAAGAGCGTCGGCAACGAGTGGCGCAATCTTGACGGAAACTTCACGCATATCTATGTCACGGACAATAAGGGCATTATCCACGAGTACACGCTCGCAGGAAACAAGTATTTCGCTGTCGAGGGTACGGGCTATGAGGCAAGCTATAACGATCTGCTCGCGATAGATACCTATACTCTGTCACTGCTCACAAAGGCAGAGCCCGCTGCTCCCGTAGACGTGGACGGCGTATGGTGCTGGCATGATGCGTCGGTGGAGAGCTTCGACACCCGCAGCTTCGAGAATATCACGATAAAGCAGTACCCCGACTATGTATTCTCGTGGAACGGAATGAAGCACAGCATTGAGATATACAATAAGAAGACCCGCGATAAGTTCGGCAGCGTGGCAACTCAGGGGCAGGCTTATTTCGCCGATATCAACGGCGACGGCTACCCCGAGCTCTGCACGACCTACGACTGGGGACTCAACAGCAGGATAGTCGGCGAGCTTGCAGTGTGGGACATTCACAACGGTATGATTTTCAGAATGAACGACCCCGAAAATGAGATGATATACTGGCTGTATGAGGAGGACGGCGAGCTTCGCGTCAACAGGCAGCCTGCAATAAGCAGCTGGAGCCCCGACTCCAAGCACGGTGAACAGGGCAGGCTTGAAATCGGCAACTACGAAGTTAAGTTCATACCTGTATAAACTCCATATAACAAGAAGGACCTCTCGGATAGCCGAGAGGTTCTTCTTGCGTTTGTCAGATTTGAAAGGTGTGTGCGGGCGGCTGTACGCCGCCTCTGCACTTATTGGAGGATAGATGTTTACCAACCGTATATGTCCTCGCGCATTCCCACATCTGCGCCATGTATCTTAAGGTAATACCACTGTGACGGAGTAAGCATCGATTCCTCAGACTCTACGGGCTGCCCTCTCATTTCGGGAGTTCTGCGCCATACCCACTGATCTGTCAGATTGATAAGGTACTCTGTTCCGTCGGGAGCTACAAGCCTGTACTCAGGAATGCCGTCGCAGGTATAAGGTGAGTAGCTGTTGTTTGCCAACTGCGCGAAAATGTCGTAGTCCTCGTCATAAGGGTCGATACCGGGATACCAGTTTGGGTCGATACGGGTCGTCTGCGGGAACTGCGTCCATACGGGTATCGCCGTTGTCTGAACGGCTGTGGTTGTTGGAGCGGTGGCTGTAGTTACGGGCGTAGTGCCTTTAGTTACAGGCGAGTCGGTTATGGGTTCGCGCTCCTCGCCGTCGTTTCCGCTTACGCCCTCGACCTCGCCTTCCTCGGGCAGGTCTGTAACGTGCTCTGTATTGGTGCTTTCCTTTGTTTCATCGTCCCTGACGGTAGTCCTCGCCAGTGTGTCTCTTTTTCTCGTTGCCATGGTAGTCACCTCCGCGCTCTCGCTCTCGGTCTGAGACGAATCCGCAGTCGAAGCCGCGATTATGCGCTCCTCCTCGGGAGCAGGAGCTCCGCGGTGGGTGAGATAGTAGGTGCCTCCCGCTCCGACGCCGACAACGAATACGAGCGCCGCCGCAAGCGTGGCAAGCCTCTGCCAGACGGGTCTGTGGTACTGCTCAACGCCCGAGACGGTCGTCGCGTACTCGGTGTCATCGTGAGCGGCAGGAGTATCGGCATCGCGCATGAGGTCGTCGTCTATCATGCTCATAGCCTTTAAAAAATCCTTTTTATTCATAGTCATACCCCTCTTTCTTCAAGAATTCTTTGAGCTTTTTCCTTGTGCGAAAAAGATACGTCGCGACGGTCTTTTCGTTCAGAGAGTAGCGCCGCGCGATGTCCGCGAGCGAGTCGCCGTAGGTGTAGCGCCGCACGAAGACTCGGCGGTGCGTGTCGTCCTGCTCCCGCAGGAAGCGGCTTATCGCGTCCGCGAGGTCACTGAGCGTGATGTTCTCGTCGGGAGTCGCAGGCACGCAGTCGCCTATCTCGTCGAGCGAGACCGCGAGGCGGCTGTCGCGCTTGGCGGCGGAGTTGTACTCGAGCCTGTTTATCGCGATATTCCGCACGATACGGCAGAGGTAGCTCTTGAGGTCGTCGGGACTCGCAGGCGGTATGTTGTTCCACACCTCATAGTAGGCGGAGTTGACACACTCCTCGATGTCCTCCCGCTGTGAGAGCACATTCCCCGCGATGTACAGGCAAAGGCGCTCGTACTTGCGGCGGAGCTCGCCGACCGCGGACTCGTCTCTTTGTCGGAACAGCTCGATTATTGATGCATCATCCATCGGATTAGCCTCCTTTCGTGAGGCGTTGAGGTCCTCTGCCTATATAGTCAGTTTTTGCGGGGGAGATATTTCACCTTTATCATATATTTTCTCTCGGGAGTTGTCAACAGCGGCTCGTTTCACACGGTTAACAAATCGCAATTCGTAATATTTATATGCTATAATATACTAAGTCGATAGGATATATCTATATAATATAATTCGGAGGCTTACCAATGGAAAAACGTTTCATATACGCCGATAACGCCGCAACTACGGCGGTCTCGGAGGAAGTCCTCGCGGCGATGCTCCCTTATTTCCGCGAGGGATACGGCAACGCTTCGAGCATTTACAAGCTCGGACGCGACGCTCAGCGTGCAGTCGAGGACGCGCGCGACAAGGTCGCAAAGGCTCTCGGCGCAGACCCGCGCGAGATATTCTTCACGAGCTGCGGTTCTGAGGCTGACAACTGGGCAATAAAAGGCACTGCGGAGCTCATGGCGAAGAAGGGCAAGAAGCACATCATCACGTCCGTTTTCGAGCACCATGCCGTACTCCATACGACGCAGTACCTCGAAAAGCAGGGCTTTGAGGTGACTTATATCCCCGTCAGCGACAAGGGACTCATCGACCCCGAGGACGTGAAAAACGCTATCCGCGACGACACGGCTCTCGTGACGATAATGTACGCCAATAACGAGATAGGCACTATCCAGCCCATCAACGAGATAGCGGCGATATGTCACGAAAAGGGCGTGCTGTTCCACACGGACGCTGTGCAGGCGGTCGGACACATCGACATCAACGTCCACGAGCAGGGGATTGATATGCTCTCGCTCTCGGGTCACAAAATTCACGCGCAGAAGGGCATCGGTGCGCTGTATGTCCGCAAGGGCATAGTTCTGCCGAACCTCATTCACGGCGGCGGACAGGAGCGCGGCAAGCGTGCGGGCACCGAGAACGTCCCCGCGATAGTCGGGCTCGGCGTCGCTATCGAAGCCGCTACCCGCGATATCGCAGGCAAGAATGCGAAGATAACGCCCCTCCGCAACAAGCTCATCGACGGCATATTGAAGCTCCCCTACACACGTCTCAACGGCGACAGGGACAAGCGCCTCGCGGGAAACCTCAACATCTCGATAGAGGGAATCGAGGGCGAGTCGCTGCTGCTCATGCTCGACATGAACGGCATATGCGCTTCGTCGGGCTCAGCCTGCACATCGGGCTCGCTCGACCCGTCACATGTGCTGCTTTCGATAGGACTGAAGCACGAGGTGGCGCACGGATCAATGAGACTCTCGATAGAGGAGGACGTCACAGAGGACGACGTCGACTATATCCTCGGTGTTGTACCGAAGGTAGTCGAGCGGCTCCGCGAGATGTCACCTGTATGGGAGAAAATGATGAAGGGCGAAAAGTACGAATAAAGGAGAGATACTATGTTATACAGTGAAAAGGTGCTCGACCATTTTTCAAATCCGCGCAATGTCGGTGAGATAGAGGACGCGGACGGCGTGGGCGAGATAGGCAATGCCAAGTGCGGCGACATCATGAAGATGTACCTCAAGATAGACGACAATATCATCACGGACGCCAAGTTCAAGACATTTGGCTGCGGTGCGGCTGTGGCGACCTCGTCAATGGCTACGGAGCTCATCAAGGGCAAGTCCATCGACGACGCGCTCAAGCTCACGAATCAGGCGGTAGTCGAGGCTCTCGACGGACTTCCCGCGGTGAAGATACACTGCTCGGTCCTTGCAGAGCAGGCGGTGCGCTCGGCGCTCTCGGACTACTACACGCGTCAGGGCATCGACCCCGTGCCGATAGTAGGCGAGATAAAGGAGCCCGAGGAATAAGCACAGGGCTGCTGACATTTATCAGATATAAGCAAAGGCTGTACATTTCTGTACAGCCTTTGTTGTTTGTCTTATTCGCCCGACTCGTGGAAGAAGTACGGCAGCGCGTCGTATACGTAGTGCCTTACATAGCCCCACCAGTGCGTCTTGCCGGGAGCCACCATAAAGTAGAAGTTGCCCTCGGAGAAGTCGGAGGTGAACTTGAACTGGCTCATCTTCTTCATCTCGTCGACCTGCGGGTTAACGTTCGGATAAGCTATATCGTCCGAGCCCGTAGCCGCGAAGACGAAGTACTGCCTGTCCGTGAAGCCGGAACGGTCAACAGCGTCCGCGAGGTCTTTAGCCTTGCCGTAAGCGTCGTTTGCTCCCCAGTGGTCGCCGCTGAGAGGCATGAAGTAGCCTACGAGGTCGATATCGTTCTTGAATACCTGCCATGTGGATACCGAGCCCATAGAGAAGCCGCCGTATGCGCGGTGCATTCTCGAAGCTCTGATGTCCTCCTCGGAGGTGGACTCAGCGTACGTGGAGTACTTGCCCTCAACGAATGGGATAACGCTTGCGCGGAGCTCCTCATAGAAGTTAGCAGCCTCGCTTCCGTTGCCGTTGAATGTGGGAGTTACGACGATGAGCGGCTCGAGCTCGCCGTTCATTATCATATGGTCGAGCATATTCTGTATCATGGTGTCGTCCTGGAAGAAGAGCGTCTTTTCGTTCTCTCCGCCGCCGTGCATGAGGTAGAATATGTTGTATTTCTTCTCGGGGTCGTAGTTGTATGGAGTGTAAACGTAGAGGGTCTTGTTGCCTCTGATACCGTTGTAGTTCTCCTGAGTTACCTTGCCCTGCTGCTCGCAGGGGTTGAAGTAGTCGCCGGGAGCCTCCTTGAACTGCTTGTTAGCCTCGTAGTCGAAGGGAAGCAGCTCGGGCTCGGGGGTATTGTCAGGGAACTCATTAATCTTTCCGCTTATGAATTCATCGAGGAGAACGAGGTCATTCACTGCGAATTCCGTGCTCTTGTCAACGTCGGCGTTGACGGTCGAGCTTGTGGGAGCGTCCGAATCTACGATGAGCTTGCGTGCACATACGAGGTCGAATGTATCGACAACACCGTCGGGATAGAGGTCACCGGGGATATATTTTCCGCCCTTTGCACCCTCAATGACGGTGCCTTCCGCGGCTATCTTTACATCGTCAACTACGAAGTCCGAGGTGCCCTTTTCGGTCTCGATGTACACCGAGATGTCCTGAGCGCCTGCGGGGATAGTGAAGCTCGGGTTAGCGAGCTGAGCCCACTCGCCCTTGATGATATTGGCGCTTGCTATCTTTTCGTATTTCGTGTCGTTTCCGTCGCTGTACTGCATGGTGAAGTGATACAGAGAGGTGTCCTTGCCGTATTCGTACTTGACGTTTGCGCTGAAGCTGTACGCCTGACCTGCATTGAAGCTGCTTCCGAGGCTTACAGCAGCGCCGTTCCATGAATCGCTTCGATTCCAGCAGTAGAGAGCATTGCTGCCGTCAAAGGCTTCCTTGGGCGTGGTTTCGACAGTCGCGCCGCCTCTGCCTGTCCAGCCGTCATCACCGCTCTCGAATGAGCAGCTCAGGAGGTAGTCGTCGGCAGCATTGACGCTGACTACCGCAGACGGTCCGACTGCCACAGCAGTCGCAGTTACCGCTGCGGCGGCGAGTGAGAGTAGTTTTTTCATTGGAATTTCCCCTTTATTCTATAATTTAACCCTTTCGGGTCATAGCCTATTATTATTTTTATCTTTCTCAGGCATTCTTTTTAATATAATGATTCAAAATAACAAATTGAAAACTTGTTATAACATCAAATCAACTATATATTAGCATGTACGAACAAATTCTTCAAGTCGTTTTTTGCGGAGGAAATACCAAAAATTGCGGTCATTACAAATCCCTCAACTTCGTTTTGATAAAAATAAACGCCCGCTGCAAATAATACAGCGGGCGCTTGTGTGCTATTTCCAGCTTATCTCCGACAGGGTGATATCGTGCTCGGAGCTCGGGACATTGTCGCTGACTCTGCCCATCAGGAACTTGATGTCCACGTCCATGTCCGTACCAAACGGGACAGTGAACGTGAATTGCGTGGGCTCTGTACCGACGATCATCGTTTTATCAAGGTAGCGCTCGTACTGCGAGTCCTCGACCGTGACAGTGATCTCCCGCTCGACTGTCGACTGCGCGGTGAAGCTGAGTGTGTGCTCCTCGCCCGCGGCAACGTGCTGACCCTCGAGCAGCCCCATAACGCTGTACGGCTTCTCTCCGAGGGTAACGATGTGCGCCACGGAGCAGCCGTCCTTGTTCGTAAGACCAGCCTCCGCGCCTTCACGGTAGAGTGACAGAGCAGCCGAGGTCTGCGGCGTGGGAGAGAAGCTGTCGCCGTTCCTTTTGTACACGCGGACGTAGTCGATTTCGAAGTGCTTCTCGCCCGCGGCAAAGGTCGCCGGGTCAGCGTAAATGCCGTCGATGCCGTCAAAGTGTCCGCCGACTGCGAGATTGAGCAGCAGGTAGAAATTCTGGTCGAAGGGCGCGGGATAGGCGCGGTTTACTGAGTACCAATCGGACTGCGTGCTGTAGAGGTCGTCGTCCACGAACCACCGCATTTCGTCCCTGTCCCATTCAATGGCGTAGGTGTGCCAGCTCTCGGTGGAGTCGCCCTCCGCGAAGTTGTAATCGGCG
The DNA here is from genome assembly GCA_030530245.1 of Ruminococcus sp. GTDB lineage: Bacteria > Bacillota > Clostridia > Oscillospirales > Ruminococcaceae > Ruminococcus. The sequence goes on along the minus strand of JAUMVH010000035.1, from coordinate 9,406 downwards.
GTGAGGTAGGTGTTGTTCGGCCACACGTCGCCGAAGTGGATAGTTCCGCAGACCTTGTCGGGCGTGCTGCCCCAGCCCTCCATTATGTCTATCTCGCCCGAAGCCGCCCAGCCACCGTATACGCTGTCCTCGGGGAGCATCCATATCGCGGGCCACAGCGATCTGCCGCTGTCGCAGCGTGCGCGCACCTCTATCCTGCCGCCGCAGGTCGAGAACTTATACTGCGAGCTCAGCCGCGCGGAGGTGTACTCGTAGCTGCCCTGTACGGGGTCGGCGTAGTCCTCCCTGCGGGCGGCGATGGTGAGCACGCCATCGCTGACGGTAGCGTTGGAGTCGGTGTAAAACTCCTGCTCGTTGTTGCCCCAGCCATTGGTGATGTAGTTGCCCTTGGAGTCGGTTTTCCAGTTGCCGAGCTCATACGACCAGTTGTCCGTATTCAGCGAAGTGCCGTCGAATTCGTCGCTCCATACCAGCGTGTAACCCTCGCTTGTGACGGGCTTGCCGAGTATGAAGTCGCTGAGCCTTTCGAGCTCTTCCTTTGTGGCAGTTTTGCGCGCAGCGATGAGGTCGAAGGTATCGACAGCTCCGTCGGCGGTGTAGTCCATATCTATTGCGCAGAGCCCACGCATACACGTTGCCGCGCTGACTGCCGCGAGTGCGGACAGCGTCACTGATATAAGCTTTTTCGGTATCATTTTATCACTCCCGAATCAATTACTTATTAATAGAGTAGCATAATTCGCCGCCCGTGTCAATATCGCGCTATTGACATTTGTGACAAAAAACGCTATTATTAAACTATGATATCACGCACAACGGAGGTGCAATATGAAATATCTTGAGTGTAAGAGCTGCGGAGCCTCGATGGTCATCGACCCGTCGGGCACTACCGCACATTGTCCGTACTGCCGCTCGCGGTACGTGCTCGACCACCGCGATACCGACTACTACCGCGATTTTTACGAGCGTATGAGGGGCTTTTTCAGGCTCTCGAAGGACGGTCAGGAGCGCCGCAGCCGTGCCGACGAGCTGTGGAGCACCGCCGACGAGACGGTGTTCGAGTGCAGCGACGGCAGAAAAATAGATATCAGGAGCCTCAACGTCTTCGCCGACAGGGAGGCGACAGTCTACACTGCGCGGCAGAATATCATCTTCCGTTTCGAGCAGCAGAACGCCGCAAATGCAGACAAGTTCCGCAGGGCGGTGTCGTCGCTCGACTACCCGTCCGCCGATACGAAGAGCCTTTCCGACTTCTTCCCGACGATAAGCGGCGGCTTCGGGCTCAGCGACGGTTCATCGCTGCTCGCCGTGAAAAAGAGCGAGGACGAGTACCCGCTCCGCCTCTTTGGCAGGCTCGACGGCAGGCAGGCTGCGTGGATAGTCAGCCGACTGGAGAATCTCTGCTGCGTGCTTGAGTACAACAGCATTGTACATACAAATTTTGACATTGACGCCGTGTACATCGACCCATACGACCACACCGCGAGCCTTTACGGCGGCTGGTGGAACGCTGTGCCGAACAATACAGCTATCGGCGGCAGGATCTACACGACCCGCCACAATCTCACGGCTCTGCGCGAGATAGCGGCGCAGGTGCTCGGCTTCGAGAGCGCTGCTGATGTACGGGCTTCCGACGATGTGCCGCAGCCCTTTGCCGACTTCCTGAAAGGCGCTCCCGAGAGCAACGCCTACGACGACTTCGCCCACTGGGACGAGGTGCTCATAAAGTCGTACGGTGAGCGGAAGTTCGTGACCATGGACACCGACGACGCGCAGATATACGGAAAGAGGTAAGCTATGGGACGCGGAAGCTATACTGCGAGCGACTGGGCACAGCTGAGGAGCTCGTTCGGGAGCGAGCGCAGAGCGGAGAAGATATTCAAGGCGGCGGCCTCGGCGAACATAACTGCCGAGCTCGGGGACGTCGTACGCGAGGCTCGCGACAACGAGGATTCGCCCGAGTCCACGCCCGTGATAATCGGCTTCGATGTGACGGCTTCGATGGGCTATCTCGCCGAGGAACTCGCGCTCAATTCGCTGAACAAGGCGATAATGTACATTTATGATAATAAGCCGATACTCTGCCCGCAGGTGATGTGCTGCGCGATAGGCGACTGCAAGACGGACAAAAAGCCCTTGCAGGTGACGCAGTTCGAGAGCGATATACGCATAATCAAGCAGCTCACGAGCCTGTATCTCGAGGGCGGAGGCGGCGGAAACGGCGGCGAGTCGTACAACCTTGCATGGTACTTCGCGGCGAACCGCACGCGTACCGACTGCTATGAGAAGCGCAGCAAAAAGGGCATACTCATCACCATCGGCGACGACTGCTGCCACAGGACGCTGACCCGCGGCGAGATAAACCGCGTGTTCGGCGACAGCGCGGAGTACGATCTCTCCGACGAGGAGCTCATCGCCGCTGCCGAGCAGAAGTACAGCGTCTTCCACATCTGTATAGACAGAGGCACGCCCGAGGACGAGCGCGTCTTCGCGGACTGGCGCTCGCTCATGCAGGGCAGGGTAGCCGCGATAAACAAGCGCGACATCGCCTGTCTGTCGGAGCTCATATACGCGCTCATATCGGTCGCGGAGGGCAGGACTCCCAACGAGGCGCTGAGCTTAGTGGAGCAGCGCGCAGCTGAAACGGCGGCGAAGTCGCTCGCGTACATAAACATCAAAAATAACGACACTATCACATTCTGAGGAGGTATTCATCATGGGAAGAGGAAGCTACAGCTCAGCCGACTGGAACAGGCTCAAAAACAGCAGAGGTATCAGCGCGTCGTCGACGGCTGACGATATATTCAAGGGCAATAAGGTCAACGAGAAGTATCTGCCCGAGTTCATCAATATCCGAGAGTCACGCGACAGCGAGGATTCGCCCGAGTCCACACCCATAATCATCGGCTTTGACTCCACGGGCTCGATGGGCTATCTTGCGGCTGAGATTGCGAAGAATTCGCTCAACAAAACAGCTACGATGATACTTGAGAAGCGTCCCGTTACCGACCCGCACATTATGTGCGCGGCGATCACGTCTCCCGTAAAGTCCAATATCTTCCCGTGTATGCAGGTGACGCAGTTTGAGGCTGATATCCGCGTGGTAGAGCAGCTCCTCGAGTTCAGGCTCGACGGCGGAAACAAGTATGCCTACGATGCGCTCGTGTGGTACTTTGCTCTCAAACACACCTCCACTGACTGCAACGAAAAGCGCGGCAAGAAGGGCTTCCTGTTCTGTATCGGCGACGAGGTATGCGACGACGGGCGCGGTGAGATACTCACCGCGAACGACATAGTCAATGTCTACCACGACAATGCAGAGACGGGCTACAAGACAGCAGACCTCTACAGGCAGACGAGCGAAAAGTACGAGATAATCCACATCATCACAGGCGACCACACCGAGCAGGCGCTTAAGACGTGGGAGAAGGCAGTGCCCGGTATCAATGCCGTCATTCCCTCCGAGAAGATAGAGTACCTCGCGGAGGTCATGATATCTATCATGCAGCTTGTCGGCGGCATGACCAAGGAGGAAGCGGCGGCTCAGTGGAGCGGTGAGGCTAAGAAAGTGGTCGCGGCAGCGCTTGCGACTCTTGACCTCGGAGGAATGCCCAAGCCCGAGGACGGCTGCCCGAGCGTGCTCGACGACCCCGAAAAAAAAGACGGCGACGGAAAGCAGGGCTTCTTCTCGAAGCTGTTCAAGTGATGAAGGCTATAATAATAATCGGTAAGAACTTTGGCGACGAGGGCAAGGGACTTGCGACCGACTATTTCGCGCTGAATGCTGTGCGAGGCGGCTTGACGGTTGTCTGCGTACGGCAAAACGGCGGCGCTCAGGCGGGTCATACTGTTGACCTGCACGATGCTCGGTTCGTATTCTCGCAGCTCTCGTCGGCTTCTTTTCGCGGGCTCGACACCTACTGGGCGGACAGCTTCATGCCCGACCTGTTCAAGCTCGCGGCGGAGGCGGACAGCTTCCGCGAGGTGAGCGGACGTGTCCCCGCTGTATATGCCTCGCCCGACTGCCGCTGCACATATATCGGCGACGTGCTCATAAATATGATGCTCGAGGCCTCGCGCGGAGAGGCGCGTCACGGCTCGTGCGGAATGGGCATAAACGAAGCGGCTGTGCGCTCGGAGACGTATCCGCTCCGCCTCGGTGACGTTATCGCTCGCGGAGCGGAGGCGCTCTATTCCAAGCTCGCGGAGCTCAACCGAGAGTACACGCCCAAGCGGATTGCGGAGCTCGGTATCGACATCGGCAGGGCGGGAGAGTACGTCGAAATGCTGGGTAGCGGGCAGGTGCTGCGGAATGCGGCGGAGGAGATGTCACGCAACGCCGAGCTCGTGCAGCTGCGCGAAACGGGCTTCCTTGCTGACTTCGACGAGATCATTTTTGAGGGAGCGCAGGGGCTGCTTCTCGACGAGCTCAACCTCGAATACGCCCCGCACCTCACTACGTCGCGCACGGGTATGTACGAGCCCGCGCGGATACTGCGCTCGCTCTTTGGAGCAGGCAGCTTCCCCGAGACCGAGGTCGCTTACGTCACGCGCTCGTACGTGACGCGTCACGGAGCAGGTCCGCTCCCGTATGAGGGCTTGCTCGACCCGCTCGCCTACGGTATCACCGACCGCACGAACGTGCATAACGAGTGGCAGGGCTCGCTGAGATTTGCTCCTCACGGCAGCGTCGGAGAGTTCACAGGGGCGGTGCTCCACGATAGCGTTGAGTGCGGCTTCCCCGCGAGGCGGACACTTTTCGTGACACACCTCAACGAAACGGGCGGCTGTATCGTCACCAAGGACGGCAGCGTCCCCGCAGAGCGATTCTGCGCCGCGGAGTGGATAGGGGAGCTGTTTGACGGCTTCCGCTTGTCGTACAGTCCCTATGCCGAAGATGTGTGTGGATTATAGTAGCATTTTTTATATAATTTCGCCGAATTCTATTGACTTTTTGTGCACGGCTGGCTATACTAAGGGTACAGGGTAAATTTTACATCTTTACAGAAAAGGAGTGACAGTCATGGGATATTTTAAGAAGATGTCAAAAATAGCGGCAGGCGTCGTGAGCCTATCGCTCGCGCTCGGAACTTTCGGGACGTTCGGCTCTCTGTCGGCGTCGGAGAGATATACTGCTTCCGCGGCTTCAAACGAGAAGGCGGAGCGGTATGAGTACGAGCTCGATGCATACGTTGTCGACGTACGCGTTAACGAACCGTTTATCGACCTGACTCTTGCACCGAAAATTTACAACAGCTATGAACCGTATTATTACCGCTTTTCCGCTGAGCTCCAAGCACCTCTGAATGAGGAGTCGGAAGAGGATATGGCTCTGTGGAAGAAAACTCTCGGATTTGCAAACATCCTCAAGAACGAAATAACCGTAAATATGACTCTTGTCTCTGACAAGGAGTATACAGGCACACAGGCTTCCTCCTACGGGACCGATATCCCGTTTGAAAACGATAAGACTTACGAATTCATCGGCATAGAGTCGCTCAGCTCGCCCTATATCCAGTTCTACGGCGATATCAACAGTGACGGCGTAGTCGACACGTTCGATACTGTCATTTACCGCATGGAGATAGCGGGCACGAACACTTCCGAGCTCACTGAGGATCAGTTCCTCAATGCCGATATCAACAAGGACAGCGTTATCGACGAGGAAGACCTCGAGCAGGTAATGGACTTCGTACTCGGCGGCAGGAAGGAGTTCAACAGCGTGGGCACTCTCAGAAGCATACGACTTGATACGTCCGTGGAGGGCGAGCTGTCAGAGGGCAGGAAGACGGACAGCGACTTCTCCGCCGCGGAGATGAACCTCGGCGTGGAGCTGCTGAAGGAGTGCTTCGACCCGACCAAGAGCGACAGCAGGAATATGCTCATCTCGCCGCTCTCGATATCTGCGGCGCTCGCGATGACCACCAACGGCGCGGACGGTGAGACTCTCGCCGAGATGGAGAAGGTCCTCGGAAACGGCTTGACCATCGACGACATAAACGAGTACATGGCGTACTACATCGCCAATCTCCCCGATTCCGAGCGGCAGAAGCTCTACCTCGCGGATTCGATATGGTTCAGAGACGACCCGCGGTTCAAGGTGTACGATTCATTCCTTGAGAAGAATGTCCGCTACTACAACTCTGAGATATATCAGACAGCCTTTGATGATACGACGGTCGGAGACGTGAACAGCTGGGTCAACGAGAATACAAGGGAAATGATACCCAAGCTCCTTGATAAGGGCGCTCTCGACCCGAATGATAAGATCATTATGATGATGCTCATAAATACGCTTTATTTCGAGGGCGACTGGGCTTCACCGTACTACGGCACCTATGACGGCGTGTTCACCGACTACGACGGCAACGAGCACCCGATACAGCGTATGGACAGTAAGGAGGCGCACTACTACGACCTCGGAGATGCGGACGCATTCGATAAGCCGTTCGCTGAGGGTGGTTACAAGTTCGTCGGTATCATGCCCAAGGACAAGGACATCGTCGAGTACGTGAACGGTCTCGACGCAAAGAAGCTCTCCGAGGGGCTCTCCGAGTACGAGGACCCCGAAAAGGTCGACCTCTACGTAATGATACCCAAGTTCAAGTATGACTACAGCACCTCGCTCAAGACGGTGCTCCCGAAGCTCGGCATGGAGAGCGCATTCGACCCTGAGCTTGCCGACTTCTCGAAGATAAACGACCTCTCTGTCGAGGGAGCGCCTAAGCTCTATATCGACGACGTGCTCCACAAGACACGTATCGAGGTCGGAGAGAAGGGCGTCAAGGCAGCGGCTGTTACAGCTGTAATGATGGCGGCAGGCTGCGCAATGCCCGAGCCTAAGAAGGAAGTCCACATCGAGCTCGACAAGCCGTTCGTGTACATGATACTCGACAAGTACAACGTACCACTGTTTATCGGTGTTGCTTCACAGCTCGAACAGGAATAAACTTATCAAGCCCTCACGCTATGTGGGGGCTTTTTCCGCGCAGTCAAAAAAATTTCCCGAAACCTATTGACAAATCCGAAAATGCGTGCTATAATTCAATACAACGAAAACCGTTGACGCGGAGATAAAGGTGATCATGCTTCCACAGAGAGCCCTGCTGCTGAGAATGGGCGAAAAACAAGTCATCAAATGGACCGCTGAGGGCGCAGTCAAATGCCTTTGGGCAGAGTATTCTGCGACGTGTGGCATACGTTAGTTGTCGGGGATATGAAGGTATCCCGCTAAGTGCGCAGTATCATGCTGCGAATCAAGGTGGCACCGCGGATAAGTATTATTCGTCCTTGACAAAGCTGTAAGGTTTTGTCAGGGACTTTTGTTTTTTCCCGAAGACTATGGAGGTGCTTTATGAAGTTCTATCCCACACTCGAAACTGCGAAGGAATACGCCGCAGACGGCAGATACGACATCATGCCTGTAAGCTGTGAGCTTCTCTCCGACATCTGCACGCCCATCGAGGCTGTGAAGATACTCAAAAACGTGTCGACTCACTGCTACCTGCTCGAATCGGCGTCTGACAAGGAGCGCTGGGGACGCTGGACCTTCCTCGGCTACAAGCCAGCGCTCGAGCTGACCTGCTCGGATAATACGATAACCATCGGCGGCAAGGACATCGAAACGAACGACCCTTCCTCGCATATACGCGAGCTCCTCGCGAAGTACCGCAGTCCGCGTGTTGAGGGTCTGCCGCCGTTCACGGGAGGACTCGTCGGCTACTTCTCCTACGACTTCATCGGCTACAGCGAGCCGACAGTGAAGCTTCCCGTTGACGACAGCGAGCACTTCAAGAATGCCGACCTCATGCTGTTCGACAAGGTCATCGCGTTCGACAACTACCGCGGCAGGCTCGTGCTCATCGCGAATATGAAGCTCTCCGACCCCGAGAACAGCTACAAGCGCGCGTGCATGGAGCTCGAGCAGATGGCTGACCTGCTCAGGAACGGTAAGCCGAGCAATGAGCCGAACGGCAGACTCAGGAGTGAGGTCACCGAGCTCTTCTCCAAGGACGAGTTCTGCTCGATGATAGACCGCGCAAAGCAGCACATCTTTGACGGCGATATTTTCCAGATAGTGCTCTCGAACCGCCTCTGTGCCGAGTACAATGGCAGCCTGCTGAACACCTACCGCATACTCCGTACAACGAACCCGTCACCGTATATGTTCTATTTCTCGGGCACTGATGTCGAGATAGCGGGTGCTTCTCCCGAGACGCTCGTCAAGCTCGAGGACGGCGTGCTCCACACGTTCCCGCTCGCAGGCACACGTCCGAGAGGCAAGACCGACGAGGAGGACAGGGCGCTCGAGGCCGAGCTCCTCGCGGACGAGAAGGAGCTCGCCGAGCACAATATGCTCGTCGACCTCGGACGCAATGACCTCGGACGCATAAGCAAGTTCGGTACGGTCAGTGTCGAGCAGTACAAGAGCATTCTCCGCTTCTCGCACGTAATGCACATCGGCTCGACGGTGCGCGGCGAGATACGCGAGGACTGCGACGCTCTCGACGCCGTGAACTCGGTGCTCCCCGCGGGTACGCTCTCGGGAGCTCCCAAGATTCGCGCCTGCCAGCTCATCGCTGAGCTCGAGAACAACAAGCGCGGACTCTACGGCGGAGCGATAGGCTACATCGACTTCACCGGCAACCTCGATACCTGTATCGCGATACGCTCGGCGTTCAAGAAGAACGGCAAGGTCTTCATAAGGAGCGGCGCGGGAATCGTAGCCGATTCCGTCCCCGAGAACGAGTACCGCGAGTGCCGCAACAAGGCGGCGGCAGTCGTCGAGGCGCTGAAAGCGGCAGAGGAGGTAGAATAATGATACTTCTTATTGATAATTACGACAGCTTCTCCTACAACCTTTTCCAGCTCGTGGGAGAGCTCAGACCCGACATCAAGGTCATACGCAACGATGAAATGACAGTAGACGAGATACGCGCTCTTGCTCCCGAGAAGATAATCCTCTCGCCCGGACCCGGTCGTCCCGAGGACGCGGGAGTAACGGTAGAGGTCGCGGCGACGCTCTCTAAGGAGATACCGACCCTCGGCGTATGTCTGGGACATCAGGCGATATGTCAGGCGTACGGCGCTGAGGTCGTCCACGCGAAACAGCTCATGCACGGCAAGCAGAGCACGGTAAAGGTTGACACGTCGAGCCCGCTTTTCCGCGGACTTCCAGAGAATACCGAGGTCGCGAGGTATCACTCGCTCGCGGCAGTCGGACTTCCCGAGTGCCTGAAGGCGACGGCAGTCACCGACGACGGCGAGATAATGGCGGTACAGCATGAGCAGTACCCGATATACGGCGTGCAGTTCCACCCCGAGTCGATACTTACACCGCTCGGCAGGGAAATGCTCAAAAACTTTGTTGAATTATAATAGGAGGTAGTCACCATGATAGAACAGG
>JAUMVH010000034.1 GCA_030530245.1 Ruminococcus sp. | reverse complement strand
CCACACGGCTGTTGCGGTGAAGGTATACAACGACTACAAGGCGGCAACTGGCGACACGACCAAGACCGTCATCGCCTCAACAGCGAGTCCCTACAAGTTCAGCGCGGCTGTGCTTGAAGCTCTCGAAGGCAGGGCGTCCGACATCGACGAGTACGCGAAGGTAGACCGCATAGCGGAGCTCTCCGACATACCCGTGCCCGCCGCACTCGCAGACCTCAAAAACAAGCCCGAGCGCTTCAGCGACGTGATAGACAAGGCTGAGCAGAAGCAGTACGTGCTCGGCAGACTCGGCATATAATGAGCCTTTACGTTATCGGCGACCTCCACCTCTGCTTCAGTGACCCGTCCAAGACGATGAGCGTATTCGCGGGCTGGGACGATTATCAGGAGCGGATAGAGCGCAACTGGCTCGCAGCAGTACAGCCCGAGGACACGATCGTGCTCGCTGGAGACATATCGTGGGGTATGTCCTTGCAGCAGGCAGAGCCCGATTTCCGCTTCATCAACGGACTCCCGGGTCGGAAGGTGATCCTCAAGGGCAACCACGACTACTGGTGGTCGACCATGAACAAGATGGAGGGCTTCTTTGCGGAGAACGGCTTCGATACGCTGCATATCCTCCACAACAACCACTACGAGTACAACGGCTTCGGCATATGCGGCACGCGCGGCTGGGTCAACGGCACGGACGGCGGCAAGGACGTGCAGGACGAGAAGGTCTTGAAGCGCGAGGTACAGCGCCTTGAAACGTCGATACGTTCGGCGCTGGACGCAGGGCTCGAGCCGATAGTCTTCATGCACTACCCGCCGATATTCGCCTCAAACTTCAACTACGACATACTCGAGGTGCTCTACCGCTACAAAATAAAGGCGTGCTACTACGGACATATCCACGGGCGCTCGGCACACGCTCTCTGCGTGACGAACACCTACGACGACATAGATTTTCACCTGATAGCAGGGGATTATGTACAGTTTATGCCTGTAAAAGTGACGTAGGATTGTCCGATTCGTAGAAGCTTGAAAATACAGTGGAAAAATTATCCTAAATGTGGTATAATATTCCAGTATTGTTATAGATGTACCCACTGGTCATCAGTTTAAAAATAATCACGGAGGTTCATTATGAGCTTAAAATCATCAAACAAGACAGATGTAAACAGTACCGAGCTGGTGCTCACCATCGACGCTGCTACATTCGAGAACGCAGTTGAGCAGGAATTCCAGCGCCAGAAGAAGAATATCCAGATAAAGGGCTTCAGAAAGGGCAAGGCTCCGAGAAAGCTCGTTGAGAAGGAGTACGGCGAGGGCGCATTCTACGAGGGCGCTATCAACTCTCTCCTCGGACCCGAGATAGACGCTGCTGTAGCAGAGACAAAGCTCGAGCTCGTAGACAGACCCAACGTTGAGGTAACTTCCATCGACAAGGAAAACGGCGTTGAGATCAAGGTCGTTTGCGTAACAAAGCCCGAGATAGAGATATCCGACTACAAGGGAATAAAGGCTCCCAAGGAGGTCAAGGATATAACAGAGGACGATATCGACAAGCAGATAGAGATCATCAGGAAGAAGAACGCGCGCATAGTTTCCGTTGAGGACAGACCCGCTCAGATGGACGACGAAGTAACCATCGACTTCGAGGGCTTCTTCGGCGACGAGGCATTCGAGGGCGGTTCCGCTGAGGACCACCAGCTCAAGCTCGGCAGCGGACAGTTCATTCCCGGCTTCGAGGATCAGATCGTAGGTCACAGCATCGGCGACGAGTTCGACGTAGTCGTTTCCTTCCCCGAGGACTACCACATGGCTGACTACGCAGGCAAGGAGGCTACCTTCAAGACAAAGCTCAAGGCAATCAGCTTTGAGGAGCTCCCCGAGATAAACGACGACCTCATCAAGGACGCTACAGAGTTCGATACAGTTGACGAGTACAAGGCTGACATCAAGACAAAGCTCGAGGAGGCTTCCGTACAGCAGGCTGATTCCGCTTTCGAGAGCGCAGTTCTCAACGCACTCATCGCTAAGGTCGACGCTCCTATCCCGAACTGTATGTACGAGCAGAGGATAGATTCTCTCATCCGCTCGTTCGACCAGCAGCTCCAGCAGCAGGGCATGAACCTCAAGATGTACTGCCAGTACACAGGTATGGACGAGGATTCCCTCAGAGACACATACCGTGACAGAGCAGAAAACGAGGTAAAGCTCCGTCTTGCACTTGAGAAGATAGCAGAGCTCGAGAACATCGAGGTAACAGACGAGGAGATCAACAACGGTCTCTCCGAGATCGCAGCTGCAAACAACGTTGACGTTGAGACGATAAAGAGATTCATTCCCCTTGACGAGTACACAGCAGATATGAAGGTACAGAAGGCTGTAGAGCTCGTAAAGGAGAACGCGGTAGTTGACAATTCTGCCAAGGCAGAGGAAGAAGCTGCTGAATAAAAAACAGAAATACTTATCAGTTGTCCCGCATATATTTTGTGGGACAACGGTTTTTAGAGAAAGGGCGATGAAATTATGAGTTTTATACCGTATGTTGTCGAACAGACGAGCCGCGGAGAGAGATCCTACGATATCTTCTCACGCCTGCTCAATGACAGAATCATCATGCTCTCGGATCAGGTGAACGACACCACCGCGAGCCTTGTTGTAGCACAGCTCCTCTTCCTTGAGAGTCAGGACACCGAAAAGGACATATCCCTGTATATCAACAGCCCGGGCGGCTCGGTGACAGCGGGTATGGCGATATATGACACGATGAATTATATCAAGTGCGACGTATCGACGATATGCATCGGTATGGCAGCATCAATGGGCGCTTTCCTGCTCTCGTCGGGAGCAAAGGGCAAGCGTATCGCTCTTCCCAACAGCGAGATAATGATACACCAGCCCCTCATCGGCGGCGGTCTCGGCGGTCAGCAGACCGACATCATGATACAGGCTAAGAACCTCGAGCGCACAAGAGAGCGCCTCGAGTCCATACTTGCCGCAAACGCGGGCAAGACCGTTGAAGAGATACACGACGCCTGCGAGCGCGACAACTACATGACAGCGCAGGAAGCCCTCGAATACGGTCTCATCGACAAAGTCATCGAAAAGAGGTAAGACGCCATGGCTGAATTCAAGTCCTGCAGCTTTTGCGGAAAGGGCGAGAACAGAGTTCAGAGTATGTTTTCCGCAGGCACAGCGAATATATGCGACGAGTGCGTGGTATACTGCTACGAGATGATATTTGGGCCCGGCATATCCAAGGCACAGCGCAAGGCGGCAAAGAACGAGAAGAAGGACCTCGCGACCATGAAGCTCCTCAAGCCCGTGGAGATAAAGAACTTTCTCGACGAGTACGTCATCGGGCAGGAGGAAGCGAAGATATCGCTCGCGGTGGCTGTTTACAACCACTACAAGCGCATACTCAGTCAGGACGCCAAGGACGAGGACGGCGTAGAGCTCCAGAAGAGCAACGTGCTGCTGCTCGGACCTACGGGCGTGGGCAAGACCTTCCTCGCACAGACGCTCGCGAAGCTGCTGAACGTGCCGTTCGCCATCGCGGACGCCACGACCATCACCGAGGCAGGCTACGTAGGCGACGACGTCGAGAACGTGCTGCTGAGGCTGATACAGGCGGCTGACTACGATATCAAGGCTGCCGAGCGCGGCATCATCTACATCGACGAGATAGACAAGATAGCGAGAAAGTCCGAGAACACCTCGATAACCCGCGATGTCAGCGGCGAGGGCGTACAGCAGGCGCTCCTGAAGATAATCGAGGGCACGGTATCGAACGTGCCTCCGCAGGGCGGCAGAAAGCACCCGAATCAGGAGACATTGCAGATAGATACGAGAAATATCCTCTTTATATGCGGCGGAGCCTTCGACGGGCTCGAGCGTCAGATACAGAAGCGTATCGGCAAGGCTCCGATAGGCTTCGGCGGCGAGATAAAGACGGACAAGGTCGAGAAGACGAACATCTTCAAGCAGGTGATACCGAAGGACCTCATCAAGTTTGGCATGGTGCCCGAATTTGTGGGACGTCTGCCCGTTATCACGGTGCTCGAGGAGCTCGATGAGGAGTCGCTCGTGTCGATACTGACCGAGCCGAAGAACGCGCTCATCAAGCAGTACAAGAAGCTGTTCGACTACGACGACATCGAGCTTGAGATAAACGACGACGCGCTCGTGGAGATAGCGAAGAAGGCTATCGCGCAGAAGACGGGAGCGAGAGGCTTGCGCTCGATACTTGAGGGCGTGCTCATGAGGACGATGTACCTCGTGCCGTCTGACGGCAGTATCGCTCGTGTCACGGTCACTAAGGAGTGCGTGACGGAGAAGGCGGAGCCGATACTCACGAACAGGCGCAACAAGATAGTAACGCTTGATACGATCGCAGAATAAAACGAAGGCTGTCACAGTTGTGGCAGCCTTTTTTGTAGGTGTGCACAGTGTGCGCCCGCACTTTACAATAATGCCTGCGGAAACGTAATGTAGGGGACGGCGTCCTCGACGTCCCTCACAACGTAGCCGCAAATCTGTTAATAACGGCGAGCAACAAGCGAGGGGGAAACTTCGGTCAGTGGGAAAGAACAAAACTGGGCAGGGTGCCCCTGCGGGCAATGACGATGTAACAGAAACAAAAGGCAACGTATGCTTTCGTATTCGGTAGAAATCGCGGAGGGAAACTTTGAATTATTATTTCTTTGCCGCGAATTGCGTGCGCCCGCTTGGCGTCCCCCTCGCGCTCCCCCTTCCTCTCCTCCCCCCCTTTCGCCGACTTTTGCTACTTCTCCGCCGTCCTTCGACGGCTGACATAGCAATGTAGGGGCGGATATTATCCGCCCGAACTTTACAATAATGCCTGCGGAAACGTAATGTAGGGGACGCCGCCTCGGCGTCCCGAGTTGCGCAAAAAACCTGCCACAACCGTGGCAGCCTTTTTTATAGTATCAGCAGATTGAGGATCAGCAGCGGCGCGAGCAGCACCATGCTTATCCCCGTGAACGTCAGCAGGTAGAGCCCCGTCCGCGCGGTCGAAGTCTTGCGGTAGAACTGGAACGAGATAAGGCTCGCGAGGGAGGCGATGATAGTGCCGAGTCCGCCGAGGTCGACGCCGAGCAGAAGCTGCGTGCCCTTGTCGGTGAAGCCCGACAGCATAACCGCGGCGGGGACATTGCTGATGACCTGCGAGAGCAGCAGCGAGATGACGAGCTCGTTGCCCTCGAGCACACCGCGGAAGAAGTCGTTGACCGCGTCGATACGCGCGATATTGCCGACGAAAACGAAGAAGCAGACGAAGGTCGCGAGCAGGGGATAGTCGGCTTTGAGGAGGAGCTTGCGGTCGAAGATGAGCGCCGCCGCGACCGCAGCGATAAGGCACACCCAGTCGGGCAAAACGCGGAACACCGTCAGCAGGCACACCACGAACAGCGCTGCGTAGCCGATAGTCGGCGCGAGCCTGAACTCCGCCTTTTTCTCTGCGGGAGCCTCACACCTCTCCGCGGGGATTATGAGCGTCAGCAGCACCAGCACCGCGATACTGACGATACCCGACGGCAGCATCGTGCGCACGAAGTCCATCGCCGTGAGCTTGTACACATCGTAGATGTAGAGGTTCTGCGGATTGCCGACGGGAGTGAGCATACTGCCGAGGTTAGCGGCGGCGGTCTCGAGGACAATGGTGCGTATGCGGAGCTTCTCGTCCTTGGCGTTTGCGAATATCATGAGGTTCAGCGGCACGAACGTGATGAGCGCGACGTCGTTCGTGACGAGCATGGACGAGAAGAAGCACAGCAGCACGAGTATGAGCGCGATACGGCGGGAGGTCCCCGCCTTTTTCAGCATGATATCGGTCGCGCGGTCGAAAATACCGACGCTTCGGAAGCCTGCCACTGCTATCATGAGCGCGAACAGCTCGATGAGGACGGTGCGGTTGACGTAGCCTATGTACTGCATATCGGGCGGCACGAAGAACATGGTCATGACCGCCGCGATGAACGCGATAACGAGCACAGGCTGGGACTTGACGAATTTCAAAAAATGCAACTCCTTTTGAAAGGCATTGAAATTGCGGGCATACAACGTATGCCCGCATGATCCGTATTTACTTCTTAACAGCTCTCCGGATTGCCTTGACTACCTCGACTATCGGAATGATAGCGGCGGCGATAAGGAAGGCGT
This sequence comes from Ruminococcus sp., assembly GCA_030530245.1. Classification (GTDB taxonomy): domain Bacteria; phylum Bacillota; class Clostridia; order Oscillospirales; family Ruminococcaceae; genus Ruminococcus. The sequence goes on along the minus strand of JAUMVH010000034.1, from coordinate 12,101 downwards.
AGATGTACTCCATCGCGTCGAGCTTTGCGAGCGAGAACACGTCGCGGAGCGCGGGGATAAAGAGTATCGGTATAATGAGCACGAACGAGAGCACGATAGAGAATATGAGCATCTTGTTGTGGCTGTGCATAGCGAAGATGGACTTCTCGAGACTGCGCATATTCCACGAGTGGAGCATCTCACAGACGGAGAGCGTGATGAACGCCATAGTGGTGCCTGCCTCGGGAGAGGTCTGCGCGCTTATGACGTAGGAAGCGAGCGTGAGAGCCGCGATGACGAAGCCCTGCCACAGGAGGTTCACGCCGAGACCGTCGGAGAAGATGTGGGCGTTGCTGCTTCGCGGCTTGCGGTCCATGATACCGGGCTCTGCGGACTCCATACCGAGCGCAACGGCGGGGAAGCAGTCGGAGATGAGGTTTATCCACAGCAGGTGAACGGGTCCGAAGATAGTGAACGCGCCGCCCGTGAGCTTGCCGAGACCGAGGGTCGCGACGAGGATACAGATGACCTCGCTGAGGTTGCTCGAGAGCAGGAACTGTATAGCCTTGCGGATATTGTCGTAGATACGTCTGCCCTCCTCGACGGCTCCGACGATGGTCGCGAAGTTGTCGTCGGTGAGCACCATATCGGCGACGTTCTTGGTGACGTCGGTGCCCGTGATACCCATGCCTACGCCGATATCGGCGCTCTTGATGGAGGGAGCGTCATTTACGCCGTCGCCCGTCATAGCGGTGGTCATATCCTTCTTGCGCCAAGCGTTGACGATACGCACCTTGTGCTCGGGCTGAACACGTGCATAGACGCTGTAATTCTGAACGGTGCTGTTGAACTCGTCGTCGGGGATCTTCGAGAGGTCGGCGCCCGTGATAGCCTGCTGACCCTCGCCGAGGATACCGAGCTCCTTCGCGATGGCGACAGCCGTATCCTTGTGGTCGCCCGTTATCATAACGGGACGTATGCCCGCGGACTGGCAGAGCGCGATAGCGGGCTTTACCTCGGGGCGGACGGGGTCTATCATACCCGTCATGCCGATGTAGATGAGGTCATGCTCGAGCGAGGCAGGGGAGCAGTCCTGCGGGAGCGCATCGTACTCGCGGTAAGCCGCCATGAGCACGCGGAGCGCCTTGTCCGCCATAGCCTTGTTTTCGGCGAGGATATGCTCGCGGTCGTGCTCGTCTATGTCGCGCACGGCGCCGCCGTCGAAGATGCGTGTGCAGTTCCCGAGAACAACGTCGGGAGCGCCCTTGGTGTACTGTATATAGCCGTTTTCGGTCTTGTGAACGGTGGACATCATCTTGCGGAGCGAATCGAACGGAGCCTCAGCCTTGCGGGGAGTCTCCTCCTCAAGCTTGTATTTTTTGAGCCCGCTCTTGTTCGCATAGGCAACGAGCGCTGCCTCGGTAGGCTCGCCCGTGACTGTGTCGTCGGTGTTTAGCTGAGCGTCGCAGCAAAGCGCCATAGCACGCGCAAGGAGGAGCTTGTCGCTCGTGGACTCCTCGACAACGGTCATCTTGTTCTGAGTGAGGGTACCCGTCTTGTCAGAGCAGATGACCTGCGCACAGCCGAGCGCCTCAACAGCGGTAAGACGGCGGATAACAGCTCCGCGCTTGGACATATTCGTGACGCCGATGGAGAGCACGACGGTAACAACAGCCGCGAGGCCCTCGGGGATAGCCGCAACAGCGAGGCTGACCGCTATCATGAAGGCGTTGAGGAAGTCGGGGAGTGCGATAGTGCCGTTCTTGACGAGCATCTGTATCACGCTGATGATGAGGATTATCACGCAGATGAGCAGTACAGCGACGGAGAGTATCTTGCTGAGCTGAGTGAGGCTCTTCTGGAGGGGAGTCTCGTCGTCGTCAGCGTTGGCGATAGCGCCTGCTATCTTGCCCATTTCGGTTTGCATACCCGTAGCCACCACGACGGCTTCCGCGCGTCCGTAGGCGACGCTGCTGCCCATATAGAGCATATTTTTTCTGTCTCCGAGCGGTACCTCCTCGCCCGTGAGGACGTCGCTCGACTTGTCGCAGGGCACGCTCTCGCCCGTGAGCGCCGATTCCTCGGCTTTGAGAGCGGCGGCTTCAAGTATACGGCAGTCCGCGGGGACGTTGTCACCTGCTTCGAGGGCTACCACGTCGCCGACCACGAGCTCCGAGCTCGGTATGACTACGAGCTCGCCCGAGCGGAAGACCTTGCTCTGTGCGGCACTCATAGCCTGCAATGCTTCGATAGCGGACTCGGCTTTGTTCTCCTGATATACGCCGAGTACAGCGTTTGCAATTACTACAAACAGTATAATGAACACGTCGGCTTCGAGCTTGCCCTCGGAGATGATACCTGTTATCGCAGATATCGCCGCCGCGGCAATGAGGACGAGTATCATCGGGTTTTTGAACTGCTCGATGAAGCGCGCGATGAGCGTAGGCTTGGGAGGCTCGTCGAGCTTGTTCTGACCGTTCTCGGCGAGTCTTTTTGCGGCTTCGTCGGCGGTCAGACCTGTGGCGGAGCTTTTGACCTCCGCGAGAACTGAGTCGGTGGATTCAAGGTAGTGTTTCATAATTTTCCCCTTTCGTAAGAAAAGAATTATCAACTCAAAAAAACATTATACCATATCTGTGAAGAAAAAGCAATATATCAGCGGAAAAATATGGGGATTGTTCCACGTGGAACATACGTTCTTTTTAAGACTGTGAAGCAGTGAACTGTCCCCGCCTGAAAATGTTTCGGTAAACAGGCGGCGGGCGGATAATTAAGCAGCACATCAAATCTTCGATTTGGCTTGTGATGCTATATGCAGCTCTGCTGTAATCCGCCACTCTATACCGAAATCCTCGCGGCGACGATTGTAGGGGCGCCCTTTGGGCGTCCGCGCCTTACAAAATCGCTTGTGGCTACTAATTGTAGGGGACGCCTCCCAACGGTCGCCCGTCCCCTCTGTCGCTTCGCGACATCTCCCCACACTGTGGGGAGTCACCCTCGGCGTCCCACAACGTAGCCGCAAACTTTACCGTTACGGCAAGCAACACCAAAGAGGAACACCTTCGGGACAAGGGGAAGGGGAAAAGAAAACTGGCACAAAAATCGACATTCCCCCGCCTGACGGGCTGTTCAGCGGCGTTCCCCTGCGGGGTTCGGGGCAGCGTCCCGACGGGTTCCAATGGCAGAGCCTTGACCAGAGCCCTTGGGCTATAGCTCGGGGCAATAGTGAGTAAGAGGTGATAGGAATATGAACTTTTTTCGGTGCTGTTGCATTTTGGTCAGAAATATGTTATAATATTGGGTAATCAAAGTCCGCGGCTGCGTGGGACTGCGAAAAACAGGCAATTACTGATATACCGAGGGATTGGTGAAATTATGGAACAAACCAGAAAAAGTGATAAAAATACCGATGGCGGAAATATATTCTATACCGTGGCTATGCGCGGACTCGTTGCATTCCCGAAAATGGTCATGCATTTCGACGTCGCACGGCAGAAGTCCGTCGACTCAATAGAGATGGCGCTAAAGGAGGGCGGCAGGCTCTTCCTCGTCACTCAGCACGAGACCTATGTCGATAACCCTAAGGCTTCCGACGTGTACAAGGTCGGCGTTGTCGCGGAGATAAAGCAGGTGCTCAAGCTCCCCGACAATATCATGAAGGTGCTCGTCGAGGGCGTGTACAAGGCTAACCTCATCCGCCTCATCGACGACGGCGAGACGCTGAAAGCCGAGGTAAAGCGCGTGCCTACGTACTCGCGTGCGAAGGTGGACGAGGTCGAGGCGGAGGCTCTCATGCGCTCTGTAAAGGACATATTCGAGCGCTACTCCTCGTTCTTCCCGAAGATGCCCAAGGAGCTCCTCACCTCTGTGATGACGCAGGACGACCCCTACAAGCTCTTCGAGACCGTCACCTTCAACTGCAACCTCAACTACCGCGACAAGCAGACGCTCCTCGAGGAGACCAATATCCTCAACAAGCTGTCGGTGCTCTTTGCGTGCCTGTCGTCGGAGGTCGAGATACTCGAGCTCGAGAACCTCATCAACGAGCAGACCAAAAACAGCATTGACAAGGGGCAGAAGGAGTACTACCTCCGCGAGCAGATGAGGATAATCCAGGAACAGCTCGGCGAGGACGAGGGCGACGAGGTCTTCGAGTACATCAACGACATCTACGCTTTAAAGCTCGATAAGAAGAACACCGAAAAGCTCCTCAAGGAAGCGGATAAGCTCGGTAAGCTCCCGCCGTCCTCGCAGGAGGCGTTCGTCATCAAGAACTACCTCGATACCGTGCTCGACCTGCCGTGGAACAAGTTCACCAAAGCCAAGATCTCCATGGATAAGGCGGAGGATATCCTCGAAAAGGACCACTACGGACTCAAAAAGGTCAAGGAGCGCATACTCGAGTTCCTTGCAGTGCATATGCTCAATCCCGATATCAAGGGGCAGATAATCTGCCTCGCGGGACCTCCCGGTATCGGCAAGACCTCCATCGCCAAGTCCATCGCCAAGGCTATGGGACGCAAGTACGCGAGAGTTTCGCTCGGCGGCGTGCGCGATGAGGCTGATATAAGAGGTCACAGAAAGACCTACGTGGGCGCTATGCCCGGACGTATAATCACCGCGCTCCAGCAGGCGGGCTCCGCTAACCCGCTCATTCTCTTCGACGAGATAGACAAGCTTTGCAGCGATATCAAGGGCGACCCGTCGTCCGCGATGCTCGAGGTCCTCGACAGCGAGCAGAACAACGCCTTCCGCGACCACTTCATCGAGGTGCCGTTCGACCTCAGCAAGTGCGTGTTCATCACGACTGCCAACAACGTTTCGGCGATACCCGCTCCGCTCCTCGACCGTATGGAGCTCATCGAGCTCCCCAGCTATACCGCGGAGGAGAAGTTCCACATCGCGAAGGAGCACCTCGTCCCCAAGCAGCTCAAGGAGCACGGTCTCAAGGGCACTCAGCTCAAGATCGAGGACGGCGCTATCCACGACATAATACAGTTCTACACAAAGGAGGCAGGCGTGAGAAGCCTCGAGAGGTTCATCGCGTCGCTGTGCCGCAAAGCCGCCAAGAAGATAGCTTCGGGCGATGCCAAGCGCGTCACCGTCAAGGCTAAGGAGCTTCAGGACTGGCTCGGCGTGAAGAAGTACCTGCCCGACCTCCTGTCGCAGAAGAATCAGGTCGGCGTGGTCAACGGTCTCGCGTGGACGAGCGTGGGCGGCGTGCTCATGCCGCTCGAGGTCATCGTGCTCGGCGGTACGGGCAAGATAGAGGTCACGGGCTCGCTCGGCGACGTCATGAAGGAGAGCGCCAAGATAGCCGTCAGCTACGTCAGAAGCGTCGCCGACAAGTACGGCATCGACCCCGATTTCTACAAGAATAAGGACATACATATCCACGCGCCCGAGGGAGCTGTCCCCAAGGACGGTCCGTCTGCGGGCGTGACTATGACGACTGCGCTCGTTTCCGCGCTGTCGGGTATGCCCGTGAGAGCCGATGTGGCGATGACGGGTGAGATAACCCTCCACGGCAGGGTGCTCCCGATCGGCGGTCTGCGCGAGAAGACTATGGCGGCGTATAAGGCGGAGATAGGCACGGTCATCATTCCGAGCGCCAACGTGCCCGACCTCGAGGAGGTCGACGACGTCGTCAAGAATGCGATAGAGTTCGTGTACGCGGACGACCTCTCGACGGTGCTCGATACCGCACTCATTAAGCCCGAAAAGACCGTCAAGCGCAAGCGCAGGGCGACCTCGGGACAGGCGGCTGTTACCGCTAACTAATGGCAAAAAGGAGGATGACCGTGAAGCTCAATTACAACAACGCGGAGTTTGTCGCCGCATACGGGAAGTTCTCCCAGATACCCGCTCCAGAGCGCATGGAAATTGCGTTCGCGGGACACTCGAACGTGGGCAAGTCCACGCTCATAAACAAGCTATTCAACCGCAAGAACCTCGCGAGGGTGAGCTCCGTCCCCGGAAAGACCGCGACTATCAACTTCTACGGGCTCGACAACATCTTCTTCGTCGACCTCCCCGGGTACGGCTACGCGAAGGTGGCGAAGTCCGAGAAGGAGCGCTGGTCGGGGCTCATCGAGGGCTATCTCGGCTCCGACCGTGATATTCGGCTCGTGTTCATGCTCGTGGATATGCGGCACGCTCCGACCAAGGACGACGTGGACATGATAAACTACCTCATCGACACGGAAATGCCGTTCGTCATCGTGCTCACGAAGGCGGACAAGCTCAAAAAGACCGAGCGCGAGAAGCGCATGGAGGCTTTCCGCGGCGAAATACCGAGCTTCGACGATATACACGTCATACCGTTTTCGTCGATGACCTTCGAGGGCGTCGACGAGCTGCGGCAGATAGTCGAGGACGTCACCGAGGAATAATGCGTAATGCGTAATTTTAATTCGGAATTCGGAAATCGGAATTCCGAATTGATTTAGGGAACGCCGTCCCGCGAATGTACAGACAGACCACCTGAACCAGATGTAGGGGCTGCCTTTGGCAGTCCGATAATTTCCCGATAAACCGCGGACGCCCGAAGGGCGCCCCTACAACGACCGAATCAGCATACCGTAGGGGCGCACCCATGTGTGCGCCCGCAAAAAGTCAACGGTATCCGCCAATGAAAGGAATGATAAATATGTTCGTATCAGAAGACCTCGCCGTAAATTCTCAGGGTCACCTGACCATCGGCGGCGCCGACACCGTAGAGCTTGCCGAAAAATACGGCACGCCCCTCTACGTCATGGACGAGGACCTCATCCGCAAAAACCTCCGCCGCTTCCATGACAGCATGAACAAATACTACAACGGCATGGGCGAAGTCCACTTCGCAAGCAAGGCGTTCTCCTGCATGGAGATGTGCCGCATCGTCGCGAGCGAGGGCGACGGTCTCGACGCCGTTTCCATAGGCGAGCTCTATACCGCTGTCAAGGCGGGCTTCCCCATGGAGAAGGTCGGCTTCCACGGCAATAACAAGACCGACGCGGAGCTCAGATACTGCCTTGAGGTCGGCGTCGGACACATCATCGTCGACAATATCCCCGAGCTCCGCAGACTCGAGGCTATCGCCAAGGATATGGGCAAAAAGCCTCTTATCATGTTCCGCATAAAGCCCGGTATCGACGCGCATACGCACAAGGCTGTCCTCACAGGACAGATAGACAGCAAGTTCGGCTTCGCGCTCGAGACAGGCGAGGCGTTCGAGGCTGTGAAGGAGGCTGTTTCCTGCGAGAATGTCGAGTTCTACGGCGTTCACTGCCACATCGGCTCGCAGATATTCGACATCGAGCCCTTCGAGGCAGCGGCTAAGACTATGCTCGGCTTCATCGCCAAGGTCAAGAACGAGCTCGGCTACGAGATAAAGGGGCTCAACCTCGGCGGCGGCTTCGGTATCAAGTACCTCACCGAGCACGACCCCAAGCCGTTTGAGGAGTTCATCGAGCGCGTTTCTGCTGTCGTGAGGGAGCAGTGCGCACAGCTCGGTATCGCTCAGCCGAGAATGTACATCGAGCCGGGCCGCTCTATCGTCGGTCCTGCGGGTATCACGCTGTATACGGTCGGCGCGCGCAAGGTCATTCCCGATATCCGCACATATATCTCGATTGACGGCGGTATGCCCGATAATCCGCGCTATATCCTCTATGAGTCCGAGTACGAGGCAGTCGTTGCCAACAAGGCGGGCGAGCCGCGCGACGAGAAGGTCACCATCGCGGGAAGATGCTGCGAGAGCGGCGACCTCATCGGCGAGAATATGGCCCTCCAGCACGCCGAATCGGGCGATATACTGGCGGTTCTCGCTACGGGAGCGTATAACTTCTCCATGGCGATGACCTATAACAGGCTCCAGCGTCCCGCGGTCGTTTTCGTCAGGGACGGCGAGAGCAGGATAGGTGTGAAGCGCGAGTCCCTCGACGATATCATCAGGAACGACGTTTGATTTTTTAAAGCGGAAGGGAATAACCTTTCCGCTTTTTTTGTGCCCTTCTTGTCCTTCTGTAAGGGGTGCGAAAGGGTGTCCCTTTAGCCGATTCGCAGGCAACCGTGTATAAACCATAAGCTTATTGCACGGTAGCCCGCTTTTTCGCTAAGGGGAGCAACCTAATGGGCACTTTTTCAACGGGAAAACGTTGATTATCGGAAAAGCTTGGTGGACGCCGAGGGCGGCGTCCCATTATTATCCGCCGCAGAAATTGCGCGGAATAATTCCGCGGGCATTGCAATTGCGGAACGGCAGTAGGGGAGGCTCTCTCTTGCAGAGCCTCCCCTCTTCAAAAACAGTCCACCGGACTGTTTTTGAATTCATCCCCTCTCAGAGCGCCCTTCGGGTTTGGGGCTCCGCCCCTTGCCCCCGCCAAAGGCTCTGCCTCTGGACTCCGCAAGCCTTTGAAAAGGCTTGAGCGAAACTTTCGGCTTCGCGCGGCAGCTTGTTTGCTGCGTTACTTTTGTTCCGCGCAATTAAATTATTTGGTTTGATATTGCTAACAATATATATTTACCACCTTGTTTAATTCTTGACAAACTTTGTGAAAAGTAGTAAAATATAATTGTATTCGGCGTTGAAACGCTGAATACAATTAATGATTGAAAATGCCTCGCACATTCGCTCGCGTATGCTCGCTACGTGCGGTTCGGCAAATAGCAAGCGCCAAAGGCTTTTGCCGCTTGCTATGGATGTATTGAAAGGACTGATTCTCTATGGGTTCAACACTTACTGAAAAAATATTAAAGGCACATCTCGTTGACGGCGAGTACGTTAAGGGTCAGGAAATAGGCATTCGTATCGACCAGACCCTCACGCAGGACGCTACCGGTACTATGGCTTACCTCGAGTTCGAGGCTATGGGAGTCCCCAGAGTCAAGACCGAGCGCTCTGTCGCCTACATCGACCACAATACCCTCCAGAGCGGCTTCGAGAACGCTGACGACCACCGCTTCATCGGCAGTGTCGCCAAGAAGCACGGTATCTACTTCTCACGCCCCGGCAACGGTATCTGCCATCAGGTGCACCTTGAGAGATTCGGTATCCCCGGCAAGACTCTCATCGGCTCCGACAGCCATACCCCCACAGGCGGCGGTATCGGTATGATAGCTATCGGTGCGGGCGGACTCGATGTCGCCGTTGCTATGGGCGGCGGCGCTTACTACATAACCTGCCCCAAGGTCGTAAAGGTGAACCTCACAGGCAAGCTCAGCCCGTGGGTGTCCGCTAAGGACGTTATCCTCGAGGTCCTCAGACGCCTCTCTGTCAAGGGCGGCGTGGGCAAGGTCATCGAGTACGTGGGCGAGGGCGTGAAGACCCTGTCCGTTCCCGAGCGTGCTACCATCACCAATATTGGCGCGGAGCTGGGCGCGACGACCTCCATCTTCCCCTCCGACGAGGTGACAAAGCAGTTCCTCAAGGCTCAGAAGCGCGAGGAGGTTTGGACTCCGCTCGCCGCTGACCCCGATGCCGTTTATGACGAGGAGCTCGATATAGACCTCAGCAAGCTCGTTCCTCTTGCCGCCTGTCCTCATTCTCCTGACAACGTTAAGAGCGTTGAGGAGATAGGCAAGCTCAAGATAGACCAGGTCTGCATTGGCTCATGTACGAATTCTTCGCTCCTTGATATGCTCAAGGTCGCTCATATACTCAAGGGCAAGACCGTTCACCCCGATGTTTCGCTCGCTATAGCCCCCGGCTCGAAGCAGGTGCTCAATATGATGGCACAGAACGGTGCGCTCGCTACCCTCATCGACGCAGGTGCGCGTATCCTCGAATCTGCGTGCGGCCCCTGCATCGGTATGGGTCAGTCGCCTAACTCCAAGGGTATCTCCCTGCGTACATTCAACAGAAACTTCGAGGGACGCTCGGGAACAAAGGACGGTCAGATTTACCTCGTATCGCCCGAAATGGCGGCTATCTCCGCTATCAACGGCTTCCTCACAGACCCGCGCGAGATAGGCGAGATGCCCGAGTTCAAGCTCCCCGAGGAGTTCACTATCAACGACAATATGGTCGTTCCGCCCGCTCCCGTTGAGGAGATGGACAGCGTGGAGATACTCCGCGGACCCAACATCAAGCCCTATCCCGATACGACTCCGCTCCTCGAGACTATCGACGCGCCCGTATCGCTCAAGGTCGGCGACAACATCACTACCGACCACATCATGCCCGCAGGTGCGAAGATTCTCCCCCTGCGCTCGAATATACCGAAGATAAGCCAGTACTGTTTCGCGGTCTGCGACGAGAGCTTCCCCAAGAGGGCAGAGCTCCTCGGAAAGAGCATCATCGTCGGCGGCTCGAACTACGGTCAGGGCTCGTCGCGTGAGCACGCGGCTCTCGCTCCGCTCTACCTCGGTGTAAAGGCTGTGCTCGTTAAGTCGTTCGCTCGTATCCACCGCGCTAACCTCATCAACGCGGGCATTCTCCCGCTCACTTTCGTGAACGAGGCTGACTACGACAAGATAGCCGAGGGCGACCACCTCCTCCTCGCTGACGTGAGAAAGGCTGTTGCCGAGGGCAGGAGCGAGCTCACCGTCGTGAACAAGACTAACGGCGCCGAGATACCCGTTCTCTGCGAGCTTTCGGGTCGTACGAAGGACATCATGCTCGCGGGCGGTCTGCTCGACTATACGAGAGAGTCAATGAAGTAAGAGGGCGGAAAAGCTGCCCGTGAAACAATGACAGGGGGTGAGCGCTTGTCAAATATCGGCATTAGATTTGAAAACGAACGTATCTTCAGAAACGTAAGCTATCACGATAAGGTATCGCAGACCGAAACTGCTCTCTACAGACACGCAAGGGTGCACAGAAGCTCGCATTACAGCGTCGCGGACAACACTGTCAGCGCGACGACTGTGGGCGCGATACTGCACTATGCGGCGGACAGACGCGTCATCGCCCTCAATTTCGCAAATGCAATGTATGCGGGAGGAGGCTATGTCCTCGGCGGCAATGCTCAGGAGGAAAGCCTGTGCAGAGCCTCGCTCCTGTACTACACCATAAAGAAACAGAAAAAGTATTACCGCAGCAACCGACTCCATGTGCTCCCCGATTACACCGATGTGATGATTTATTCGGCAAATGTCCCCGTCATAAGGGACGACAGGGGAGAGCTGCTCGGGCGGCAGCTCAGATGCGATTTCATCACTTGTCCCGCAGTCAACCGCACGTTCGCGAAGTTCATGATGCCGTCGAAGCGTATCGACCGCATTATGCGCGGGAGGATAGAGCGTATCATTGCCCTCGCGGTGATGAAAAAGCCCGATGTTCTCGTGCTGGGAGCTTTCGGCTGCGGAATGTTCGGAAACAGGCGCGATAAGGTGCTGCCCGTTTTTGAGGAAATGATAAACAGCTATGTCCCCGACGATATCGAGGTCGTATTCGCTATCCCGTAAGGCAGGTGAACGCTTTGGACAAAAAAGGTGTTACAGGTCCGCTTTCTTTTATGGCGTTCCTGATGTTCCTGCTGCTGGCTGCGTGGTGCGTGAACATATACCGCCATATCCGCGCGGGAGGCTGGAAGGGCTTCATTGCGGCGGTGGACGTCGTCGGAGCTCTTATCCTCGCGGGAGGCTTTGTCGCGCTGCTTGTCCCGCTTCTCAGGTGATATGAAGACTACACTTAAAGGCAGGGGAAGATATCAGCCGGGGTGCTTATACGCGGCGATAATGTCTCTGGGTGCAGGGGCGGTCCTGATGGTGATTTTCGCTGACCATCTGCGTGAACTCGTAAGCGGAATAAATTCTGTGTTTCTGATAATCGCGATGATAGTGATGTATCTTCTGTTCTGCTTTGTCGGGAAGAAGCTGCATGACCTGACGCAAAGGTTTTACGAGCGATCCAATCTGACCTCGAACCATTCGGAGATACTCGCCGATCTCACCGAGATAGGTTCTATGTTTGCTGTGCTCGCGCTGTTCTTCATAGCTGTGGCGATATACGAGAAAATGAGATGACACGGCACTTATAATTGCAATATAATTCCCGCTTCGTGCGGACAAAAATAATTATGGAGGTCTGAACCAATGGCTAAAATCACTATGAAAACTCCCCTCGTCGAAATGGACGGCGACGAAATGACACGTATCCTCTGGCAGTGGATAAAGGAAATTCTCCTTGAACCATATGT
>JAUMVH010000247.1 GCA_030530245.1 Ruminococcus sp. | reverse complement strand
ATGGAGTACTGGCACTGCGGACACTGCGGTGAGAAGCTCAACATCAACGAGGTAAGGAACGCCAAGCCCGTTGTAAAGAAGAAGCCCGAGCCTGTACTGAAAGGCGAGATATTCCAGTGCGAGGGCAGTACTCTCTACAAGTTCGCGGGAGACTACGAGGACGTGGAGATACCCGAGTACATAACCTCCATCGCTGCGGGAGCCTTCAAGGGCAACGAGTCCATACGGTCGATAGTTATCCCTGATACGGTTACAGAGATAGCGGATTCAGTCTTCAAGGACTGCAGCTCGCTCTCAAGCGTGCGCCTCCCCGCGACTCTGAAAAAGATAAATTACAAGACCTTTGACGCCTGCTATGCGCTGAAGAAGATAACCATACCCGCGAGCGTTGAGCAGATAATGTACAACGCGATGTGCTGCGGACTCGAGGAGATAGCCTTTGAGAGCAGCTACACCACGTGGGAGACAGAAAACGATATGACCGAACCCTCATTCTGGCTCAAGAAGAAGGACAACACCTTCGGCGTGAGCCGCATATTCTTCAAGCAGCAGCAGTTCAACGCCGCCGATGTTTACAAGCACGGCAGCCTCTATACATATCTGCGCAGCGAGGGACTCTGCACCAACTGCGGCAGCAAATTCGGTATGTTCAACAAGTGCAAGAGCTGCGGAAAGAAGAAGGAATATTAAGCTATGAAATACACACAGGGTCAATACATAATAACCGAGAAAAAGGCTATAGCCCGCGAGATATACAGCTTCACGATAGCCTGTCCCGAGGTGGCAGAAGTCGCCGCGGCGGGTCAGTTCGTGCACATAAGGGCTAACGGCTTCACGCTCCGCAGACCTATCTCCATCTGCGGCATAGACAAGGAAAAGGGCACTCTCCGTATCGTATTCGAGATACGCGGAGAGGGTACCGCCGAGATAGCGAAGCTCAACAAGGGCGACCTCGTCGATATGCTCGCACCGCTCGGACACGGCTTCACGCTCGACGATAGCTTCCGCAAGGTAGTACTCGTCGGCGGAGGTATCGGCACGCCGCCCATGCTCCCGCTCGCAAAGATATACGGCGTAAAAGCCGTCGCCATAAGCGGCTTCCGCAATGCATCGGCAGCTATATTGCAGGACGACTTCAAGTCAGCGGGCGCGGAGACCATACTCTGCACCGACGATGGTTCGGCAGGCATACACGGCTTCGTGACTCAGCCGCTCGAGGAGCTCGCCAAGGCAGGCGGAGTGGATATGGTATACGCCTGCGGACCTATGCCCATGCTAAAGGGCGTTGCAGCTATATGCAGGGAAAACGGCATACGCTGCGAGATATCGCTCGAGGAGCGTATGGCTTGCGGCATCGGAGCCTGTCTCGGCTGCGCCTGCCGCACAAAGCGCAACGACGAGGAATACTTCGCACACGTCTGCAAGGACGGTCCCGTATTCAACGCAGAGGAGGTGCTCTGGTAATGGCTGACCTTTCGGTAAATGTATGCGGCGTTGACTTCAAGAACCCCATAATCCCCGCGTCGGGCGTTTTCGGCTACGGACGCGAATACGAGGAGCTCTTCCCGCTCGATAAGCTCGGCGGTATCGCTACGAAGGGCACGACTCTCCATCTCCGCACGGGCAACCTCGCGCCGCGTATCGCGGAAACTCCCGCGGGTATGCTCAACTCCGTCGGCCTGCAAAATCCCGGTATCGACCACTTCATAGAGACAGAGCTTCCCTACCTGCTGACAAAGGACCTCGTTGTCCTCGCGAACATAGCGGGCTCGACTCCCGACGAGTGCGCTGAGGTAGCCGCAAAGCTCGAATCAACCGATGTACACATGATAGAGCTGAACATCTCCTGCCCGAATGTAAAGCAGGGCGGAGCGGCGTTCGGCACGAGCTGCGAAATGGCGGCAGAGGTGACACGCAAGGTGCGCGCCGCTACGACAAAGCCGCTCGTAGTCAAGCTCTCGCCCAATGTTACGAGCATTGCCGACATCGCGAAGTCGGTAGAAGCGGCGGGCGCGGACGCAGTTTCGCTGATAAATACGCTCCTTGGAATGAGGATTGACATAAACACGGGTCGCCCGATACTCCGCAACAACGTCGGAGGCATGAGCGGTCCCGCGGTGTTCCCGATAGCCGTGCGCATGGTATGGCAGGTCGCAAATGCCGTCGATATCCCCGTTATAGGCATGGGCGGAGTGTCCTCGGGACGCGACGCTATCGAGCTGATGATGGCTGGAGCTTCCGCTGTTCAGGTCGGAGCCGCTATCTTCACAGACCCGTATGCTCCCGTACGCATAGTCGAGGAGATGAACGAGTGGCTCGACAGCAAGGGGATTGCTTCGGTGCGTGATATCATCGGCACTGTAAAGCCTTGGTAAAAGTGAGTGACAATTATGAATAACGAAAATGCAATGGAAGTATTAAACAAGATAAAGGAAGCCTTCGCAGATGTCCCCGAGGACAGAGACGAAGCAATCAGGTATCTCGCAGGTGAGACAGGACTCAGTGAAGAGGAATGTGCTACAGCCTATGATATCCTTATAAAGGTACTTCCGAATATTTAAGGGAATCACAATGATAATAATGTCAGTAGACTTCGGAGACTCCCGAACAGGTATTGCCGTCTGCGGCAAGAGCGAGCTCATAGCCTCGCCCGTAACGGTCATACAGGAGAAGGACTTCGAGAAATGCATAGAAAAGACCGCGGCGCTCGCAAAGGAGCAGCACGCGGAGGAGATAGTCGTCGGCTACCCGAAGAATATGAACGGCACGATAGGGGAGAGGTGCGAGAAATGTACCCTCTTCGCCGAGAAGCTCGAAGCCGTGACGGGGATCCCCACCAAGCTGTGGGACGAGCGCTGTACGACCGTCTCCGCCCACAACTTCCTCAACGAGACCAACACCCGCGGCAAGAAGCGCAAGGCTGTAATTGACGCGGTGGCTGCCGTCATCATACTTGAGAGCTACCTCGCGTTCAGGCGCAATAGTAAATTTCAGCCGAATCAGCCCGAACAAAACTAAAGGGCGGATACGATCCGCCCGATAGC
>JAUMVH010000246.1 GCA_030530245.1 Ruminococcus sp. | reverse complement strand
GGTAGTCTCCGTGGTGGTCGTTGTAGTAGTGGTCGTCGTGGTGGTCTCGGGAGCCTGTGTAGCCGTCTCCTCGGGAAGCTGCTTGATGCCCGCATCTACCTGCTGGAGGTAGAGCGCGTCCATAGCCGTGATTCCCGCCGAGCCGTCAACGTCGCCGTTTATCGCTCCCTGAGCCGTGAGCGCGTACTTGTCCTTGTTGGCGATGGACTGGAGTATCGCAACGGCGTCCGCGATAGAGAACTTGCCGTCGCAGTTGGCGTCGCCCATTACGACCTTGCTGCCGCTCGTTGTCGTTATATCGGGAGCCGCTGTGGTCGTGGTCGCCGTCGTTGTAGCTGTAGTAGTAGTGGTCGTGGTAGTCGTCTCGGCAGGCTTTTCCTTGATGAATACCGCGTAGTTCATGCAGTTGTAAGCCGTGCTGTTCGTGCCGAGCACTACCTGTGCGCCCGCCGAGAAGTCCTTCGCGTAGAGGACGAACTGCTCGTCGTTGCAGACGTATGACTCGCCCGTATTGCTGTAGGAGCCGAGCCAGTCGGGAGCCGTCACTCTGTTATCGAGTGCGACGTATACGGTCGCGTCAGCTGCGACCTTGAACTTCGCCTCGTCAGTCGTCAGGTTCTTGGAGTTGCAGGCTGTGATTATCGCCTCTGTGCCGCTGAGCAGCGACGGGAGCTGATCTATCGTGAAGTCTCTGTCGCCGAAGGGCTTCATGCCCGAAGCAGCGCCGCCCTTTATGCCCCACGCGGGAGCATTCTCGCTGTCGAGTACGATGAGGTCGGAGACGATACGTCCGTTCAGCGGCAGATTCACGACCTCCGCTGCCCACTTCTGGCAGGCGTGACCGTTTGTCTCCCACTGCTGTACGTTAGCGCCCGCGTCCTTGGAGGCGCTGCCTACCTCGACCGCTGCCTTGTCGCCCGAAGCTTTCGTGAGGATAGTGAACGAGCCGTCGGAGTTGCGCTTGAACTTGAACTGCTGGCTGTCGTTATGCGCGGGAAGCTGGTCGGCAACGGGGCTTCCGTATGAGCTGAGCTTTACGTTCTGACCGTTCGAGCCGCTTCCGCCGTCGACGTCGAGCAGATAATCCACGTCCATAACGGTGATAGCCGAATTTATCGCATAATAGCCGTCGCCCGTGGACTCGAGCCGCCACGCCTTATCGCGTGAAGGGTCGGTCATGGGCTGCTGGTCTACGTTCATATTGGTCTCGTCAGCGCTGAGGTAGAGACCGCTGTTGACGTTTTTGAACGCGTAGTAAACGTTCTCGTTCATCTCCGCGCCGCCCGACGCACTGAAATCGTAAAGCGTGGTCATCAGCTCCGCGAGCTTCATGGCGCCCATCTTGCTCTGGTGGAGGTCGTCGCGGTCGCCGCTCGCCTGTATCGCGTAGTAGTCGTTCATTCCGTCATATCCCTTGGATACGCCGAAATTCTGCCAAGCCGTGAAGAGGTCGAGCACCTGAACATTCTCGTTTGCGCCTACTGTATCGAGCTCGCCGCCGAACCAGCGTCCGCCGAGGAGCGGACTGCGCTGGAGGTCGCCGTGACGTCCCTGCTGCTTGACGAGCAGCACCGTCATACCCTTAGCCTTAGCCTTCTGCACCATGGTCGTAACGACCTCGCGGTACTCGGTCTCGTTGGAGTACGCCTTGTCGTTGATACCGATGGAGATTATGTAGATGTCGCCCGCCTTGCCGTAGTATTCGATAGGCGCGAACTGTCCGCCGTCGTAGAAGCCCTTGGCGAACTGTCCGCTGGTCGCCTGATTGCGGATGTCCCAGTAGGTGGTGTCGACGTAGTTGCCGAGGAACTGTCCCCAGCCGTGCTGAGAGGTGTCGGCACAGTTATAGTAGTTGGCAACTGTCGTGTCGCCGCATATCCATATGGTCGGCTTCATCTCGCAGGTGGTGTTTATCTGCGTGACCTCCATCGCCGAGATGGACTGCTCGCGCTTGGACATACCCTCGATAGCCTGCACGTTCAGCTGTCCGTCGGTGACGGGTATTCGTATCGTCTCGACGGCGTTGTTGCCCGTGAGGTTCATCATCTGCACCATGCCCTCGATACGGATAGTCGTTCTCGGAGCGTTGCCCGTCGTGACCTTTATCTCGTAGAGTCCCTTGGGCAGGTCGACGTTGAAGGTGTTGCCCGTGCCGTAGTTGTTGAACTTGACAGCGTCCGCGCCCGCGCCGCTTCCGCCCGCGCTGACGTTCGAGACGTTGCCCGTCTGCGCGAAGCCGTAGCCTCGCGAGGCGTTGTAGCCGTCGGTGGCAGAAACGCCCGTGTAGCCGCTCGCCGCACCTGCTCCGCCGAAGTCGAACTTCCAGTTAGCGGAAGCCGCACTCGCGGTCATGGCGGTGCCGCCGAGCGCCGTGCCCATACCCGCGAATGCCGACAGCGACACCACTGCGGAAGTAAGGGCGCTGAGTATCTTTTTGTATCCCATAGATTTCCCTCCTGAGATGAATTTTATTCTTATTTTAAGTATATCACAGCAATTTTACAAAGTCAACAGACACGATGTGCAGAATTTAATCATCTTTATGACCTTTTCTTGCAGACTCCCGACCCGTCTATCATTTTCACAGGATTATTCTGCACATCAGAACACTATTGTGCACGTTCAGACAAACCGAAAATCAGCTCTCGTAGGGGCGCACAGTGTGTGCCCGCCAAATCATCTGTAAATACACGGGCTCACACTGTGCGCCCCTACATGATATAGTGCTTGAAAACTACAAGCTTTTGTGGTATCATAGTAGAAAAGAACGGGAGGTGAACAGCTTGACCGAAAAGCTCCATACGGGACACCGCGAGCGTCTGCGGCAGCGGCTCATGACATACGGTGCGGACGCGCTCTGCGAGCACGAGCTGCTCGAGCTCATGCTGTTTTACGCGCTCCCGCGTATCAATACCAACGAGCTCGCACACTCGCTGATAAACGAGTTCGGCACCCTCAACAATATCCTCAACGCCTCCGTCGACGAGCTCACGCGCGTCAAGGGCGTAGGTGTTCCGACTGCCGAATTTATCCGCCTTATCGCGGAGATGTGCGGCGATTAC
>JAUMVH010000033.1 GCA_030530245.1 Ruminococcus sp. | reverse complement strand
TCGGTAATGACGAAAAAGAGGGCTAAGGCTACTCTGCAAATGTTCTACGACGACACCGCAGAAAAGGTCAGAGCTAATGCAGAGGACGAGGATTTCCTGCGGGAGATAATGTCTAATACAGAAACAGCAAAGGAGTGACATACAATGCCATTTTGTGAATATTGCGGCAGACCCATCGGAGAGAACGAGGTCTGCAATTGCAGGAGCGGCGAGGCGCCGACTCCTCCCCCGCCCGTCTATGTGAACGGGCAGCCCGTATACGGCGCTCCGCAGAAGAAGAGCGGCGGATTGTGGTGGATATGGCTGATAATCGTACCCATCGTGCTGGTGCTGCTGATGTTTCTCATACTGCTCGCGGCGATATTTGTCCCCGCATACATCGGCTACAACAAAAAGGCGAAGATAACCAGCGCGAACGCAAGCGCGAGCTCAATTTACAAAGCCGCCAACTGCGCTCTTGCCGAGCTCGACGAGGAGGACAATAAGATCAACGGAAGGTACATCATCGCCTCCGACCCCGCGTACAACCAAGATGTACCGCTCGAGAGCTTCGACCTCGACGGCTTCTACTACAAGATCGAGAATTACAGCGAGGACGCGACCGACAATGAATGGTTCGTCATCATCGAAAACGGCATGGCGACTTACGCTGCCGAGGCTGAGAGCTGGACGTCCGATACGGTCGGGACATATCCCAGCCGTGCTACCGTGGACGGTCCGTGTATCTACGGCAGCTACTACACCACAAGTACGAGGTACCGACTCTCCGAGGTGTACGACAAGTCATCGAGTGCATTCACAAACAAAAGCACTTACTCGGACGACTACAGCTACACATACTACTAAAAAGAAACGCTGTCAGGCATATGCTTGACAGCGTTATTTTTATTCTTCGGAATAGTTCAGCTTTTTCCCGAGTATGATAAGAGGTATCGTCAGAGCCGCTAAAAAGCCAAGTACACTGAAGCCCTTATTGACAGCGTTAAGCGCACTTATAGTCTTCGCATAACCGTCATTATACGTTATAGCACTTGTTGCAATATTCTGAACGATACTGTGTGCTATGCTGAAAACATACGATATGAACGAAAGTCCCAAGGTCACAAACGCGCCTATATATCCGCCTTTGGCGGGTTCGGGACGGGTATCGGAGTCCTCGCGCAGAAACGTGCTCACCAGTAAGAGGAAAACGAAGTAGAAGCTCATATTGATACCATTCAGGAAGTTCAGAACTATGAGTACCCACATCAGCGCCATAAGAGCCCAATGGCTCTTCCAGCTTATCTTCTTCCATAGTGCTTCAAGAACAAGGACAGCAGTCACTGCCGCAAGCAAGGCGCCGAAAAGGTTGCCGCCTATCGACTTGATGTTATAGAGTAGTATCTGGTGCTTAACATTCTCCGAATGGAGCACCGAATACGAATTTATCATGCTGTAAATGCTCAAGCCCGCGGTCACGAGCGAAACGAGCAGATCGCCCGCTCCGTACACAACAAGCAGTATCGTCAGAGGCTTGCGGCTGTCGGGCGAGCGGTGCTTTCTGCCCAAAACCATCAAGGCGATGACAACGAGCGGGAGCGTAATGAGCAGCAGGCTTGCCACGTGTACTCCGAGAGATACTATTATCCCCTGTAACCTATAAAACTTATTCAGGAACGGTGACACAAAAGCTGATACAACTGAGATCAGAGCAGTCAAGATCATCATTCCCGCGGACACTATTTCCAGTATCCGCGTAAGGTCAAGCTTTTTTGTTTCGTTCATTAGTCAGCCTTCTTGTCGGTGAACTCGCGTGAGAGATACATAAGCGGTATAAGCGCCATGGATATTACGATGAGCGCGTCGCTGTAGCTGAGCAGATAACCAAAGATGTCAGTCTTCTTGGCAAGCATATTGAGCGGGTCACAGAAGGCGTTGAGTACAGAGAGAACGACAGATACAGCCGCTCCGCCCATACCGAAGAGCACGGGAGTAGTTTCGGGGAGCTCCTTGCGCCAGAGAACTGCTGTGAGGAGCAGGAGCGGGAAGATGAAGAAGCCTGCGCGCAGACCTCTGCCCATATCAATGAACATTACAGTTCCGACAGAAACATACGCCGCTATAAGCGTTATCATCTGAGTCTTTTTCTTGAGAACGTGCGACTGAGCGTCGTAAATAAGGAATACAGGCACAATGACCGCTACCGCATAGAGCAGGAAGATGAATATGTCTCTGATGGGGTGGGTCGTGACAGAGTAGTCAGCCGTCTTTGCGGCAACGAACGTGTAGATGTTGTCCGTGAGCTGA
Organism: Ruminococcus sp.; assembly: GCA_030530245.1. GTDB lineage: Bacteria > Bacillota > Clostridia > Oscillospirales > Ruminococcaceae > Ruminococcus. The sequence goes on along the minus strand of JAUMVH010000033.1, from coordinate 16,645 downwards.
TATACGAGGAATACAAGTGCCGTAAATGCAGAACCGCCGAGAACGATCCACTTCATCTTGTTTTGGCTTACCCAGCGGAGTATGAGTGCTACTCCGAGGAGGATAACGGGTACGAAAAGAAGCGGTCTTTCAAGTCCCATCAGCACTCTGAATATTTTGTCAGTTGTGTCGTAGTAGTCCTTTGTAAAGACACGTATTATACTGATGAGTGAGCTTACGAAATTGCCGAGCGCTACGAGGACTGCCGCGACTCCCGCCGCGATCTCGAGGATCTTGCCATATTCGAGTTTCTTCATTGTTACTTACCTATCCTTTCAACTTTCATGAGATTGGTCGTTCCCGAAACTCCGAGGGGAACTCCCGCTGTTATAGCTACGAGGTCGCCGTCCTCGACGAGCTGATGAGCCTCAGCCTCGTGGACAGCAGCCGCGAAAAGCTCGTCTGTGCTGTTCTTTTCATCTATGATATAGGGAATGACTCCCCAGCTCATATTCATCTGCCTGCATACGACATCGCTCATCGTACAGCTGATTATCGGGCAGAGCGGGCGGTACTTCGAGATAAGGCGCGCTGTCTGTCCGCCGAGCGATACCGTGATGATAGCTCTCGCGTCGAGGTCGTGAGCGGTGGTAACGGTCGCGTGCGCGATAGCCTCTGCGATATTGCCGTCGGGATTGGAGATACGCTTCGAAAACCTGCCCTTGTAGTCGATGTTGTTCTCGGTGGTCTCGGCGATGAGAGCCATCGTTTTGACTGCCTCGACGGGATAGGCTCCCGCGGCAGTCTCGCCCGAGAGCATTATCGCGCTCGTGCCGTCGTATATAGCGTTCGCAACGTCGGTTATCTCCGCACGCGTCGGACGCGGATTCGTTATCATCGACTCGAGCATCTGCGTCGCCGTAACGACCTGCTTGCCCGCGTTGTAACCCTTGTGTATGAGCTCCTTCTGTATCGCGGGTATCTGCTCGAACGGTATCTCTACGCCCATATCTCCGCGCGCGACCATGATACCGTCGGCGGCTTCGAGTATCTCGTCGATGTTCTCGACTCCGTCCGTATTCTCTATCTTGGCAATGATACGAACATCGAACCAGCCAAGGCTCTGCGTGAACTTGCGCAGGTAGTTGATGTCAGCCGCCGAGCGCACAAAGCTCGCGGCGATGAAGTCGAAGCCCATCTTCGAGCCGAATTCGAGGTCGTCCATGTCTCTCTCGCTGAGGTACGGCATAGAGAGCTTCACCCCGGGAACGTTTATACCCTTGTTGTTGGAGAGCCTGCCGCCGTGGATAACGCGGCAGACTATCTCGGTATTCGTGACCTTCTCGGCGACGAGCTCAATCACTCCGTCGTTGATGAGGATACGCGTGCCTATGCTGACATCGCGGGGAAGCTTCTTGAAGCTTATCGAGCCTATCTCCGCAGTGCACGGTACGTCCTCGGTGGTAAGGGTGTAGATGTCGCCGTCCTTTATCTCGACGGGCTTGTCGTCGACGAACTTGCCGAGGCGTATCTCAGGTCCCTTCGTATCGAGCAGAGTCGCCACAGGGAGGTCGAGCTCCGCGCGCAGGCGCTCTATCTGGCGGAAGCGCTTCTCGTGCGTCTCGTAGTCGCCGTGCGAGAAGTTGAATCTTGCTACGTTCATGCCCGCGAGCATGAGCTCGCGCATAATGTTTTCGTCGTCTGTTGCGGGTCCGATAGTACATACTATCTTGGTCTTTCTCATATTACAGTGCTCCTTGCCACGCGCTCAGACCTTCCTGAGCTTTGCGTAATTTGCCATTATTTTTTTCGTGCCGACCTTGTCGAAGGCTATCTCAAGCATGGAATCGTTCGCCATCGGCTTGACGGAAAGGATAGTTCCCTCGCCGAATATGCTGTGGGCGACGCGCTCGCCGACCTCGTATGTGGCGGACTCCTTCGCGCCCGACTGGCGCTTCTCGCGGGCAAGCTGCTGCTGGAGCGATGACGAGCGCACCTCTGTGACGGAGTTGTCGCTCTCCTCCATGCGGCTCTTGACTGCCGCCGCATTGTCAGTCTTGTCTATCATGTCCCTGCCGATCTCCTTGATGAAGCGGGAGGTGACATTGTGCTGGGTCTGACCGAAGAGCATTCGTCTGCTCGCACTGGTGAGGATGAGCTTCGCACGCGCACGGGTTATCGCAACATACGCAAGGCGGCGCTCCTCCTCGGTGTCCTCCTCGCTGTCTATCGAGCGCGAGCTCGGGAAGATGCCCTCCTCGAGACCCGTGATGTACACGTTGTCGTACTCGAGACCCTTCGCGGAGTGGATAGTCATGAGCGTTACCCTGTCCTCGCTGCCGTCATCGCGGTCAGCCTCGGTGTAGAGCGCGACCTCCTCGAGGAAGCCGCCGAGCGTGGGCTCCTCGGCGCTGTTCATGTACTGAACGGCGGAGGTACGCAGCTCCTCGACGTTCTCGATCTTGGTATCGCCGTTTTCGAGCGTTTTCAGGTAGCTGAGGTAGCCCGTCCTGTCGAGCACGATGTCGATGAGCTCGTCGAGCGAGGCAGTCTCCGCAGCTTCGATAAGCTCCGTGAACATGGCTGCGGCAGCTCTGAGCGCGGTCGTCTTTTTCGCGAGCGGCGCGTAGTCCTCGCAGTGGGAGATGACCTCATACGGCGTGAGCTTGAGGTCGCGGCTGATGTCGTCGATGAGGGCGATGGTGGAGTCGCCTATGCCGCGCTTGGGCTCGTTGATTATACGTCTGAAGCGGAGCATATCGCCCGTATTATTTATGAATGCGAGATACGAGAGAATGTCGCGTATCTCCTTGCGGTCGTAGAAGCGCATACCGCCGTAAACGCGGTACGGTATATTCGCGCGGACGAGCGCGCGCTCGATGGTGTTCGACTGCGCGTTCATGCGGTACAGCACGGCATTGCGCGAATATGTACCCGTGATGTCGTGGTCCTTCTTTATCGAGTCGGCGATGAACTGCGCCTCGTCGTTCTCGTCGTAAGCCTTGTACCACGATATGCGCTCGCCCTGACCCTTATCTGTCCACAGTGACTTCTCCTTGCGGCTCGAATTGTTCGAGATAACGGAGTTTGCGGCGTCGAGAATGGTCTGCGTGGAGCGGTAGTTCTGCTCGAGGCGCACGACCTTCGCGCCCTCGAACTGCTCCTCGAAGCCGAGGATATTCTCGATATTCGCCCCGCGGAAGCGATAGATGCTCTGGTCGTCGTCGCCGACAACGCATATATTCTTATGCTCCTGCGAGAGCATCGACACGAGCATGAACTGCACGTGGTTGGTATCCTGATACTCGTCGACGAGTATGTACTTGTACTTGTTGCGGTACTTCTCAAGCACGTCCGGGAAGTCGCGGAAGAGCTCGACCGTCTTGCAGAGGATATCGTCGAAGTCGAGACCGTTCGCCGCACGCAGCCTCTCGTCGTAGAGCTTATACAGCTTCGCGACGGTCTTTTTGCGGTAGTCCTGCCCCGCCTCCTCGAGGAGCTCCTCAGGGGATATCATCTTGTCCTTGGCGTTGCTTATCTCCGCGAGCACCGACTTCGGCGCGAGCTGCTTCTCCGAGACATCGAGCTCAGTCATGACATTCTTTATCATGCGCTGGCTGTCGTCGGAGTCGTAAATCGTAAAGTTGCTGCCGTAGCCGAGCGCGGTTATCTCGCTGCGGAGTATGCGCACGCACGCCGAATGGAACGTGGAGGCGTGGATATTCAGCGCCTCCTCGCCGAGCATTGCCGAAAGGCGCTCCTTGAGCTCGCCTGCCGCCTTGTTGGTGAAGGTGATGGCGAGTATATTCCATGGCTTTACGGGGTCTACCGCAGCTATACCGCGGAGCATATCCGCGTCGTCCTCCTTGCCGTCGGCATAGGCGCGCAGGAAAGCCTCGTCCATGGGATCGCCCTCGCGCGACTCGTCGTAGTAGGCGTTGCCGAAGTTTATCATATTGGCTATGCGGTTGACGATGACCGTAGTCTTGCCGCTTCCCGCACCCGCAAGCACGAGCAGCGGACCGTTGACCGTGAAGACAGCCTCACGCTGTCTGTCGTTCATACGACTGAAGTATCTGTTCAGTGCAGCTCTTTTAGCTTCGGTAAAAGTGTTTTTCTTCATATATATCTTCTCCGTTAAAGATTGGGTTTATATCATGCCGAATAAAGCTTGGCTATCGTAATCATTATTAATCATATTATATCACAAAACAATAAATTTGAAAAGAGTTTTTTTGAAAAAATATGTACGTCAAAAATTATTTTAGTCATAGCTTACACATTATCCTACCGTATTTTATTATATGACACAAAAGTGTAAATAATTTGTGTATTTTTAATACTTTTCTATTGACGGCAATCCGTTTTTGGTGTATAATATAAAATATAAAACTGCAACATATACGCAGAAACTAATGAAGACAGGAGTTGACACTATGAACAACATACTTTTTGCCGCTTCCGAATGTGTACCTTTCGTTAAAACAGGCGGTCTCGCCGATGTTGTGGGCTCTCTCCCGCAGTATATCAACAAGGACGAGTTCGACGTGAGGGTCATTCTCCCCTACTACACCTGTATCCCCGCTAAATACAGGGACAATTTCAAGTACGTCACGCACTTCTACATGGACTACGGCCTCCGTCCCGACGGCGTTCACGTAGGTATCATGGAGTACGAGTACAACGGTATCAAATTCTATTTCGTTGACAACGAGTACTACTTCAAGTGCGATTACCCATATACCTCCGATATGAAGTGGGACATCGAGCGCTTCACCTTCTTCTGCAAGGCTGTGCTCGCGATACTGCCTGTTATAGGCTTCCGTCCCGATATCATACACTGTCACGACTGGCAGTCCGCGCTGATACCCGTGTTCATGCACTCCACTTTTGCCACGAACCCGTTCTACAGCTCGACCAAGACTATAATGACTATCCACAACCTGAAATTCCAAGGAATATGGGACATCGAGACCTTCAAGTACAACACCGCGCTTCCCGACTATATGTTCACGTCGGATAAGCTCGAGTTCAACAAGGCTGCGAATATGCTCAAGGGCGGACTCGTTTACGCGGACTATATCACCACCGTTTCCGAGACCTACGCCGAGGAGATAAAGTACCCCTTCTTCGGCGAGCAGCTCGACGGTCTGCTCCGCGCGCGCTCGGCTTCACTGCGCGGTATCGTCAACGGCATCGACTACAAGGTATTCGACCCGTCGGGCGATAAACTGATATATTCGCAGTACACCGCCAAGGACGCAAAGTCCAAGAAGGCTGCCAACAAGGAGAAATTTCAGGCGGAGTTCGGTCTGCCCGTCGACAGGAACAAGTATATGATAGCGATAATCTCGCGCCTCACCGACCAGAAGGGACTCGACCTCGTGAACTACGCGATAGAGCGTATCTGCGACGAAAACACGCAGTTCGTGGTCATCGGTACGGGCGAGCAGAGATACGAGAATATGTTCAAGCACTACCAGTGGAAGTACCCCGAAAGAGTTTGCGCGATAATCAAGTACTCCGAGGACATCGCACACAAGCTCTACGCCGCTGCTGATACCATGCTCATGCCGTCACTGTTCGAGCCCTGCGGACTCACACAGCTCATCGCGCTCCGCTACGGTACTGTTCCGATAGTGCGCGAGACAGGCGGTCTCAAGGACACGGTCGAGCCCTACAACGAGTTCGACGGCACAGGTACGGGCTTCTCGTTCGCGAACTACAACGGCGATGAGATGCTCGGCGCTATCAACTACTCCAAGTCCGTATACTACGACCACCGCTCCGAGTGGGACAAGATAGTAAAGCGCGGCATGGAGGCTGACTTCTCGTGGAACAGCTCCGCGCGTCAGTACGAGGGTATGTACAGCTGGATGATAAACTGGTAAAGGGTGCCCCTTTGAGCGGTTCGCGGCGTCGCTCGTAAACTCGCTTACTTTTTACAAACGGCATAGTGATTTCCGCAAATGAAACTTTTTAACACGTCACAAACAACGACAAACAGCTATGGGGCGGGAGCTTTTCCGCCCCTGATTCTTACATAAACACAAAGAGGCAGGAAATATGAAAGTCCTAATACTTAACGGCAGTCCCCGCCCGAACGGCAATACCTCGCTCGCCATAAAGGAAATGGTCGGCGTATTTGAGCGCGAGGGCGTGGAGACGGAGGTCGTACACGTCGGGAACAAGGACGTCCGCGGGTGTATCGCCTGCGGGAGCTGCTACGAAAAGGGCAGGTGCGTATTCGACGACATCGTGAACGAGCTCGCGCCCAAATTTGAAGCGGCGGACGGACTCGTCGTCGCCTCGCCCGTATACTATGCGTCCGCGAATGCTACGCTCATCGCCTGCCTCGACAGGCTCTTCTACAGTTCACACTTCGACAAGACGATGAAGGTCGGCGCGGCTGTCGCAGTAGCACGGCGCGGAGGCTGCTCAGCTACCTTCGACGAGCTCAACAAGTACTTCACGATCAGCGGTATGCCCGTGGCTTCGAGTACATACTGGAACAGCGTGCACGGCGCGCTCCCTAACGAAGCCGCACAGGACGGCGAGGGACTCCGCACGATGCGCAACCTCGCAGCGAGTATGACCTTCCTGATGAGGTCGATAGCTCTCGGGCGCGAAAAATACGGTATTCCCGAGCTCGAGCGCGACGTATTCACTAACTTTATCAGATGATGCAAAGGAATAACTCAATGGACAAGATAAAAGGCGCAGTCTTTGATATGGACGGACTGATGGTCGATACGGAAAAGCTCTACCTCCGCTACTGGAAGGAAGCCGCCGCCGATTTCGGCTACGATATGCAGAACGAGCACGTCTACGCGATACGCAGTCTCGCGCGGAAATACTCTATCCCCAAGCTCAAGAGCTTCTTCGGCGAGGACTTCCCCACCGAGGACGTCCGCGCACGCCGCACCGAGCTCATCAACGCTCACATCGAGAAGTACGGTATCGACGTAAAGAAGGGGCTGTTCGAGCTCCTCGACTACCTGAGAGCGCACGGGATAAGGCTTGCGGTCGCGACCGCAACTCCGCGCGAGAGAGCGCTGTACTGCCTCGAAAAGATAGGCGCACGCGATTACTTCGACGCAGTCATCTGCGGCGATATGATAGAAAGCGGCAAGCCCGACCCCGACATCTACCTCACAGCCGCGCGCGAGCTCGGGCTCCCGCCGCAGCAGTGCGCCGCCTTCGAGGACTCGCCAAACGGCATAAGAGCCGCCTACTCCGCGGGCTGCCACGCGATAATGATACCCGATATGACTCCGCCCGACGACGAGACCGCTCCCCTGCTGAGCGCTGTCTACGACGACCTCGCGCAGGCTGTCGGCTACTTTGAAGGGAGGGTTTGACATGATGCTTTCAAAGACGAGCGTTTCCGCGCTCTTCGATATACCGAAGTTCTACTACTTCGACAGCGGCAATGACTACTCGGGCAGTCTCGACGACTTCGCCTACAAGGTGTTCACGGGCGAGACACTGAGGGTGCTGACATGGCACGGGCGGCTCTGCTCCGACAAAGCCGAGATAGAGCACGAAAAGGAGTTCGACCGCACGCAGGAGGGCTTCGACGCCATGATAAAATGGCTCGAGGACACCTACAACGGCAAAGCCGAATAAAACAAAAACAGCCTTCCACATGGAAGGCTGTTTCTTATGACATTTTAAGCGCCGTGCTTACCACTCGCCGTATTCGGGCGGGTCGGTAGGTTCGATTATTATCGGAGGCGGGTCTGTCTGAACCGGCTCGGTCTGCGGCGGCGGAGGCGGCTCTGTCTGAACAGGCTGTGTCTGGATAACAACTGCCTCTGTCGTCGTTTCAGGCAGCTGCTGAGGCTGTGTCGCCTGAGTAGTTGTCTGCGGAGCGACCTGAGCATCCTCGGGCAGATAGTAAACTATCAGCTTCTTGGAATCCTTGTTGCTGTAGTAAGTTCCCGGAGCGACTACCTTCGCGTCGACCATGAGCTGGGTTATACTGTTGGGAGTTCCCCACGTCTGACTTGACTTTACCTTCGAGTAGTTCGTGATACCCGCTTTTCTGAGCTCGTTCTCGTACTGGGAAACAGTGAGTCCGTCGAACGGCGGGATAGTACCGCCCTCCTTGCCCTTGCTGACCTTGAGCTTTACGACTGTGCCCTGAGCGACTACCTCGCCGACCTCAATATCCTGCTTGAGGATAACGTCGGGGTCGCTATCGTTGTCGTACTCATATTCAACATCGAACTTGAAGTAATCCTTGTATTTTTCTTCCGTGAGGCTGAAGAACTTGCCCACGAGGTCAGGCATATCGGTATCGGGCTGCGAGCCGTCCGCAGTCGTGAGCTCGGGTTCGGTGGTAACGATATTGCTCGAGAGCGACGAGCGCGAGAAATCGCTCTCATCGTCGTCGTGATTGACGAAATTCTGCATGAAGAACACAACGATTATCAGGAGTATCGCGAGGAGCAGTATACCGATGATTATCGGTACTTTTATGCGGTCTACGGTATTGACCTTCTCGTAGCTGTACTCGTCGTAGTCGTCCTCGGGCGGGTAATACTGCTGCTGAGGCGGCTGAGCGTACTGCTGCTGGTCGTAATACTGCGCAGGCGGCGGAGTCTGCTGCTGCGGCTGCTGCTGATAAACGGGAGCTGCCTGACGCGCGGGCTCACTTGCATAGCTGTTATCGACGTGAGCCTGCTCGAAAGCGGGTCTCACCGACGGCGGCTGCTCGAAGAGCCTTGTCACGAGCTCGGTGATGGTCTGTATACGGTCTCTGCCCGCGAGGTTCATACCCTCCATGATAACGCGCGAGACGTGGGGAGGTATGCTCTTGTTGAGCATTGCGGGCTCGCAGAGGTCGTCGTGCTGCATACGAGTTACGGAGTCGACGGGCATACAGCCTGTTAGTGCCCTGTAGAGCAGAGCACAGACGCCGTAAACGTCCGTCCATGAGCCCTGACGGCTGCTGCTGCTCGCCGAATACTGCTCGGGAGCGGCATAGCCCTTGAAGAGCTCGTATTCGAGACCCGCATTCGCCGTCCTGACGGCAGAAACGCAGAAGCCCGAGAGCTTCAGCTCGCCCTTGTCGTTGATGTACACGGTCTCGGGACTGATAGCGCGGTGGATAATGCCCGCGTTATGCAGTATGCCTATCGTCGTGAACAGCGGAGGGAATATCTTCGATACCTGCTCCCAGCTGAGCTCGCCCGCGTTTTCCTTGAGGTGGTCGAGCATTTTCACGCCGTTTATATACTCAAATACGGTGTATGTGGTGTTGTTCTCGGCGAACATATCGAGCACAGGGTTGATGTTTGAGTTGTTCCTGAGCCTTGCGAGCGACTTGTTTAGCTCGGTGTACTCAGCCATGAAAGCCTTGTACTTGGCAAGGTTGTTGTAGTTCACGCTGATGGTAGCTCTGTCCTTGACTCTTGTGCAGAGGTTTATCGGCATATACTCCCTGAGCATGACCTTGCATGAGGTGGATATATCATATCCCATGTATGTCGCACCCTCGCCGTTATACTCGAGGAGCACGCCCACGAGGTACCTGTCCCTCAGGACTGTACCGGGTGTTATATACATGGCGTTATGCGGCGTTGTATCATCGAATCCGCAATGGGGGCAGATATGCTGATCCATGTCAAATTTTTCCATACATCTGTAACAGAATCTACGTTCTCCCAAAGCAGTTCCTCCTTTACCCATAATAATAGCGATACTACTTCAATGTATCATATCTATTTTAGCAGTAATCAGGGCAAATGTCAACATATATTTGTAATATTCCGCCCATTTATAGCATTTTGTATTATTTCTGTAATAACTTTATTACAATATCCCGTCCATTTGTAACAATTCAGTCCGTAAGCTCACGTGCCGCAAGCATTACGCCGAGCTTGCCGCTCGTGTAGGTTATGCCGCCCTGCATCCATACGGCGTAGGGCTCGCGGAGAGGTGCATCCGCGGAGAGCTCTATGGAAGCGCCCATCGTGAATGCTCCCGCCGCCATGATGACCTTGTCGGTGTAGCCGGGCATATCCCACGGCTCGGGGGTCACGAACGCGTCGACGGGAGCTCCCGCCTGTATACCGCGGCAGAACGCGCAGAGCTTCTCCTCGCTGCCGAGCCTTATCGCGGTGATGATATCGCCTCTCGGGTCGTCCTTGCGCGGCGAGCACTCGTAGCCGAGCATGGTGAACAGCTCGCTCGCGAACGCCGATGTTTTGAGCGCGGCGGCTACCACATCGGGAGCCATAAACAGTCCGAGGAGCATCTCGCGGTTCATGCCGAGCGTACAGCCTATCTCCTTGCCCATGCCTACGCAGGTGAGCCTGTACGAGCACAGCTCTACGAGGTCAGCTCTGCCCGCGATATATCCGCCCGTACGGGCAATACCGCCGCCCGCATTCTTAATGAGGGAGCCGATGATGATGTCGGCTCCGACCTCGGAGGGCTCGCGCGTTTCGACGAACTCGCCGTAGCAGTTGTCGACCATGACGACAGCCTCGGGGTTGCCTTTTTTTATCGCCTGTACCATTTTTTCGATGTCCGCAACCGTGAACGCGGGGCGGAACGAATATCCTCGCGAACGCTGGATATATGCGACCTTCGCGCCCTTGACCGCGGCTGTGATACCGTCATAGTCGGGAGTTCCGTCGGGGAGCAGGTCTACCTGTCCGTACTCGACGCCGTAGTCCATGAGCGAGCCGCTACCCTTCTCGCCCGCGATTCCGATGACTTCTTCAAGCGTGTCGTAGGGCTTGCCCGTGACGGAGACGAGCTTGTCGCCCGTGCGCAGAACGCCGAACAGCGCCGTCGACAGCGCATGCGTGCCCGATACGAAGTTGAAGCGGACGAGAGCGTCCTCGGTGCCGAGCACCTGCGCGAACACCTTGTCGATGACCTCCCTGCCGATGTCGCCGTAGCCGTAGCCGGTCGAGCCGTAGAAGCAAGACTCGCTCACGCGGTTGTCCGCGAACGCCTTGAGCACCTTCGCACCGCAGTATTCCGCGGTCGACTCGATACGCGCGAACGCCCCGCGGCAGTTCTCCTCCGCCTGCCGAGCGAGCGCCATAAGCTCGTCGCTGAAGCCGTAAATGTTCTTTATATCGTTATTCATAGAAGTATCCTTTCAGTTCATAATGCCCTTTGTTACGCTGTCCTTCTCGACGTCGACGCGCTCGAGAACTACCTCGTGCTCGACCTCGCGGAAGCCTATCTCGCGGTAGAAGCTCACCCGCACATCGAGCGCGAGCAGAAACGCCCGCTTTCCGTTGTTGTTGAGGAAGAGCGCGAGCCATTTCAGGAACTCGCGCGCATAGCCGCTCCCGCGAGCCGAGACCTTGGTCGCGACCTGTCCGATAAGCGCCTCGTTGCCGATGTCAAAGACAATGGAAGCGGTAGTGCTGTTGCGGTAGGTGAACACGCGGCTTATGCCGTGTCGGCAGCGGTGGGAGGTGTCGGTGTACCACAGCGAAAAGTCCGATATATTGGGGAATCCCTCGCTCAGTATCTGATACACGTCGGGGAGGTAGGGGTCGAAGTCGACGAACTCCTCCGCGAATTTGTAGCTGTTCTTGTCGGGGACGAGCTCGAACACGGTGCGGTTGAGCACCTGATAGCGGTCTCCCCTGTCTATCCCCGCGAGTATACGCTGGTCGCCCTCGATTCGGAACGGCTGGTTCATATTGATGAATATCTGAAGCTCCTCGTCGGCTTCGAGGCGTCCGTCTCCGCATATGATGAGCGTGGAGTTGATGATGAACATATAACCCTCGCCGATGTTGCCGTACTCGCCCGTTATCTTGTAGAAGCGGCAGAAGTCGTAGTTCGCGCCGTAAGCCTTCATATAGGCGAGCATTTTCCGCCCCGAGAGCGTCTCCATCAGCAGCTCGCGGTCGAGCTCGCTGTCGCTTTTTATCAGTTTTATCATAGCTCCTGTATCCTCTCGGCAAGGCGTTTTACGAGCTGATACGACGGCTCGAGGTCGCGCTCGGCTATCACGCAGGACGCGCTGTGCAGATACCTGCACGGCAGCGAAACGGCTATGGTACGCACTCCCCTGCCGCTGATGTGGATAGCTCCCGCGTCGTTTCCGCCCGCTATCTTGGTCTTGGTCTGACACGGGACACCGAGCTCCTTCGCCGTGTCCATAGCCAGCGCGTACAGCTCCTTGTCGTAGAGCGTGCGCCTGTCCATGAAGCTGACGACGGGTCCGTCTCCGAGGCAGCAGACCCTGTTCGCGCCCGAAGCTCCGTCGATATCGGCGGCAGTTGTCGCCTCGAGCACTATCGCGAAATCGGGCGCGACGCTGAACGCCGACGCCCCCGAGCCGCGCAGACCTATCTCCTCCTGCACGTTGAATACAAAGTAGGTGTCGAACTCGGGCTGCTCCTGTATGAGGCGTATCATCATCGCGCAGCCCACGCGGTCGTCGATAGCCTTTGACTTGATATTCCCGCCGAATTCCGTGAACTCGGAGTCGAAGTACACACAGTCGCCGAGCGAGACGTACTGCTCCGCCTCCTCCTTCGAGGAAGCGCCGATGTCGATGTACATTCCGCCGTACTCGGGAGCCTTCTCGCACTGCTCCTTCGAGAGATTGTGCACGGCAGTCGAGCCCACAACGCCCGAAATGCCGCCCTTACCGACTCTGACCTGCCGCCCTATGGCAACAGTGGTGTTCACTCCGCCGACCTCGTCGAAGCAGAGCGTTCCGTCGGCGTTGATATATGTAACGATGAAGCCCACCTCGTCCATGTGGGCGCATATCATCAGCTTTTTGTCCGAGCTCTGCCTGCCCCTGCGGAAGCAAATAAGGCTGCCGAGCGGGTCGACGCGGTACTCGCAGAAGTCCTTCACCCTGCCGATGATGAACTCGCGGACAGCCGATTCATCGCCCGATACGCCGTTTATAAGGCACAGCTCCTTCAGCAATTCTTTCATTTTATGCCCTCCGTTATGTACGCGGCTATGAGCTCCGCGGTCTGTCTCACGTCTTTGATGTCGATGACCTCCACGGGCGTGTGCATATTCCTCAGCGGTATCGAGACCGTGCACGCCTTGCTGCCGCATCTTGCCACGGAGTAGCGGTCGGCATTCGTACCTGTGCCGCCGTTCATGACCTCGAGCTGATACGGTATCTCCGCACTCTTGGCAGCGGAGACGAGCCCGTCCGTGACCTCGCGCGAGAGCGACGGCGAAACGCCTATCATCGGTCCCTCGCCGAGCTTGCCGCATTTGCGCTCGCTCTCGCCCATAGCCATCGCGAAGCTGACGTCCACTGCAAGCGCGATATCGGGGTCGAGCTGATACGCGCCTATCTTGGCGCCGCGCTCGCCGACCTCCTCCTGACAGGAGAATATGACCGTGACATTACAGCCGAGCTCCCTGCCCTTCATCAGCTCGAGCGCATACAGTATCGCCGCAATGCCGCAGCGGTCGTCGAGAGCTCCGCCCGTGACGCGCTCCCCGAGCAGCGAGCGGCACTTCACGTCGAAGGTCACGCTGTCGCCCTCGGAGACTATCTCCGCAAGCTCGTCGAGGGTCATGCCCGTATCAATGGCGGTGTCCTCGTACTTGACGACCTCGCTGCCGCTGAGATGGGGCGGTACGGAGCAGATAGCCCCCGAAATATCGCGCTTTCCGTGGATAATGACAGGCTGAGCGGCGATGAGTCGGCGGTCAATGCCTCCGAGCTGGTCGAACTTGACAAAGCCCTCGTCGGTAATGCTCGTTACGACGAAGCCCACTTGGTCTATATGCGCGTCGAGCACCAAATGCGGCAGTCCTTCGCGCTTCTCACCGAATGTGCCGATGACATTGCCGCTCACGATACGCGTGTCGGGACAGTACCCGCGCAGCAGTCCGCACGCAAGCTCGGCGGCGGGAGACTCGCTCCCCGAAGCGCCGTAAGCCTCGGACAGCCTGAAAACTGTATCTTTAAGGTCCATAGTATCACACCTCTTGAAATTGATCCATACAAGTTATATTATATCACACAATCCTTAATAAAGCAAGGGCTGATGTTCGTAGGGGCGGACCCGTGTGTCCGCCCGCAGAATTGCTGCAAACAAAAAGGAGACCATCAAAGATGGTCTCCTTTTGCTATTACTTGAAGTATGCAACGCCGCTCTCGAAGATGCGCTGGTCCTTTTCGCCCGCAACGTTCTTGCAGATGAAGCTGCCCTTACGCTCGGAGTGTCCCATCTTGCCGAGGACGCGTCCGTCGGGAGACGTGATACCCTCGATAGCGTCGAACGAGGTGTTCGGGTTGTAGCGGATATCCATAGTCGGGTCGCCCGCAAGGTCGACGTACTGCGTCGCTATCTGACCGTTTTCAGCCATTTTCTGTATCAGGCTCTCGGGAGCTACGAAGCGTCCCTCGCCGTGCGATATCGGGATAGTGTGGATATCGCCGACCTCTGTGCCATAGAGCCACGGGCTCTTGTTGGAGGCGATGCGTGTATTTACCATCATCGACTGGTGACGGTTTATCGTGTTGAAGGTCAGCGTAGGCGAATCGTCCTTCATGTCAACAATCTCGCCGAACGGCACGAGTCCGAGCTTAACCAGTGCTTGGAAGCCGTTGCAGATACCGAGCATAAGACCGTCGCGGTTCTTGAGGAGGTCGTGAACTGCGTCCTTTATCATCGGGTTGCGGAAGAACGCGGTGATGAACTTACCGCTTCCCTCGGGTTCGTCACCGCCCGAGAATCCGCCGGGTATCATTATCATCTGCGACTCCCTGATGGCATTCTCGAACTGCTCTACGGAAGCCTCTATATCGCCTGACGCCTGATTGCGGATAACGATGACCTCAGCCGCCGCACCTGCCTTCTCGAAGGCTCTCGCGGTGTCGTACTCGCAGTTTGTGCCCGGGAATACGGGGATAACGACTCTCGGCTTCGCGAACTTCTCGGAGGAAGCAAGCGTTACGGTGTTCTTGTAGCTGTACTTCGCGGGAGTTGCGTCCGTAGTCTTGATACGGCACGGGAATACGGGCTCGAGCTTGCCCTCCCATACGCGCTGGAGGTTATCCAGCCCTAGGGTGTAGTCGAGCGTATCTATCCTGTATGTGTCGGTGGTCTTACCGATAACGAGCTCGTCGTCGGAAGCCTCGCCTGTGAGCTCGATGATGAATGCGCCGTAGCAGGGCGTGAAGAGCTGCTGAGCAGTCATGCGCGACGTGAACTCGAAGCCGAGCTTGTTGCCGAAGCACATCTTCGCGATACCCTCAGCCGCACCGCCGTAGCCGATAGTCCATATCGCGGCAGCTCTGCCCGCGGCGATGATGTCCTCGACCTTGTCGAATACAGCCTTTACGCTGTCGAAAACGGGCAGACCGTTCTCGTCGTAGTCGGGAGCGATGTATATAACCTTGTCCCCTGCCTTCTTGAACTCGGTGGAAACGACCTTGTCAGCCTTCGCGGTGGAAACTGCGAACGAAACGAGCGTAGGCGGAACGTCGATGTCCTCGAAAGTGCCAGACATCGAGTCCTTGCCGCCGATAGAGCCGCAGCCGAGCTCGAGCTGAGCCCTGAACGCACCGAGCAGAGCCGCCATGGGCTTGCCCCAGCGCTTGGGGTCGTTCTTGGTGCGCTCGAAATACTCTTGGAACGTGAGCCAGCACTTCTTATATGTACCGCCTGCCGCAACTACCTTGGCGATGGACTCGACAACTGCGAGCATTGCGCCATGGTAGGGGCTCTTGGTGGATATATCGGGATTGTAGCCCCAGCCCATGAGCGAGCAGGTGTTGGTCTCGCCTGTGAGCACGGGTATCTTCGCAGCCATAGCCTGCGAGGGAGTCATCTGATATACTCCGCCGAACGGCATGAGAACGGTTCCCGCGCCGATAGTGGAGTCGAACTTCTCGATAAGTCCCTTCTGCGAGCAGACATTTAGTCCGCCCATGAGCATTGTCCAAGCCTCGGCGTTGTCCTCGACAGCCTCGGGAGCCGTGTCCTCGGGTAGCTCTACCGTGATGTCTGTGAATTTGGGCGCGCCGTTGGAGTTGAGGAACTCGCGCGAGAGGTCAACGATAGTCCTGCCGTTCCAGTTCATCTTGAGGCGCGGCTCGGCAACAACGTCCGCCACGAGGGTAGCCTCGAGGTTCTCCTTTGCAGCCTCAGCCATGAAGGTTTCGACGTCCTCGGGAGCAACGACAACCGCCATGCGTTCCTGTGACTCGGAAATCGCTATCTCGGTGCCGTCAAGACCGTCGTACTTCTTGGGCACGGCATTGAGGTCGATAACGAGACCGTCGGTCAATTCGCCGATAGCGACTGATACGCCGCCTGCGCCGAAGTCGTTGCAGCGCTTGATGAGCTTCGTTACCTCGGGCTTGCGGAACAGACGCTGGAGCTTTCTCTCCTCGGGAGGATTACCCTTCTGCACCTCGGCTCCGCAGCTCTCGAGGGATTCGAGAGTGTGCGACTTCGACGAACCTGTAGCTCCGCCGCAGCCGTCGCGGCCTGTCTTGCCGCCGAGGAGGATAACGACGTCCCCGGGGACGGGAGCCTCGCGGCGGATATTCTCCGCAGGAGCCGCACCGAGTACAGCGCCTATCTCCATGCGCTTCGCAACGTAGCCGGGGTGGTATACCTCGGAAACGTGACCTGTCGCAAGTCCTATCTGGTTGCCGTAGGAGCTGTAGCCGTTAGCCGCTCCGACA